>JAZURC010000144.1:0-4946 GCA_045606005.1 Clostridia bacterium | reverse complement strand
AGGTGTCCATTGTTGTAGGCGGCGGAAATTTCTGGAGAGGCAGAAGCGGCGGCCAGATGGACAGAACTAGAGCGGACCACATGGGAATGCTTGCAACAGTCATCAACGCACTGGCAATGGCAGACGCTTTAGAAGCAAACGGTGTTCCCACCAGAGTGCAGACAGGGATTGAAATGCGTCAGATTGCAGAGCCTTATATCAGAGGAAAAGCGGTCCGTCACTTAGAGAAAAACAGGGTTGTTATCTTTGCCTGCGGAACGGGAAACCCCTATTTTACAACCGATACAGCAGCGGCTCTTCGTGCAGCGGAAATGGGCGTTGAAGTGATTTTGTTGGCAAAGAATGTGGATGGCGTTTATGACAGCGACCCCAATAAAAACCCCCATGCTAAAAAATATGATCATATTTCCTTTATGGAAGTACTGAATCAGGACTTAGGTGTCATGGATTTAACAGCTGCTACCCTTTGTAAGGACAACCATATTCCCTTGCTGGTATTTGGCCTGGATTGTCCTGAAAATATTGTAAAAGCAGTTTCCGGTGATGCGATCGGAACCTTAGTAGATTAAAGGAGGAAGTAACCATGAAAGGCAATTATGAAGTGTATGAAACAAAAATGAAAAAAAGCATCGGTAACCTGAAAGACACTCTGGCAACCGTACGGGTAGGAAAAGCAAGTGCAGCAGTGCTGGATCGGGTAACGGTGGAATATTACGGTACACAAACCCCTATTGCTCAGGTAGGAACCATTTCTTCTCCCGACCCCAAAACTCTGATGATTCAGCCCTGGGACGGCAGTATTTTGGGAGAAATTGAAAAGGCCATTTTAAAATCTGATTTGGGATTGACCCCCAATAATGACGGTAAAGTCATCCGTCTGTCCTTCCCTCCCTTAACAGAAGAACGGAGAAAGGAACTGGTAAAACAGGTTCGTAAGTATTCCGAAGAAGGGAAGGTTGCGGTTCGTTCCATCAGACGCGATGCCATTGAAGCGTTCAAGGCTCAGAAAAAGAACAGTGAAATTACGGAAGACGATTTGAAGGCTGCTGAAAAGGATATTCAGGACATGACCGACAAATTTACCAAGGAAATCGATCAGGTTTGTGCAAGTAAGGAAAAGGAGATTTTGGAAGTATAAGAGTAAAAAAGTGCAACCGCCCGAAAAGTATTTCGGGCGGTTCTTTTTTAACCATTCGGTTTTTATCGCATATTATATTTTTTTAAGATTCTGTCTGCATAAAAGACAGAAATAAAGTTGACTGTGGCAAAATAGAAAAATGCCAGTAAAAAGAGGGATAAGAAGGGAACGGAATAAAGTCCCCAGAACAAAAGTGCTATGATGACCAAAATCCCCAACGTCTGATAAATCTGGCTCAATGCCAGCAAAAACGCATTTTTATAAATTTCAAGCACGGTATATTTCTTTGTAATCATCAGGGGATAAATGTAAATTTGCATCATTAAAAACACAATGGCAATAATACCCAAAAGTCCTAAGATAATCATGGTAAATATGGAGGGTCTGCTGTAGAGAATCAACCCGTCCAGCACCAGCATAAACCACAAAATTACATTGATCAGCGATACAAAAAAGCCTTGCTTAAAATGCTGTTTCATGGCCTTTCTGAAATCTGTCCAGATAAAAATGGGACGCTCCTGGGAAACCTCCCGAAAAATATGCGTCATTCCGGCGATAGCAGGGCCGATGGTGATAATAGGAATGCAACAAAGTAAAAAGACTACATTCATCTGCATAACAGTAAACAATTTTCTAACATACAATTCCAAAAAGAAAAAGAAGGGTCGTTTTTTCGGTGCGTTGGGGTCAATCCCCTTGCCCGGCTTGTCATAATTCATAAATCGAAACATTTTTTCTCTCCTATCATGTTAATATCTTCATTATATCACAAACCTTTTTTTCGGTCAATTCTTTTTGAAAATTTATAAAATTTTCAGTTTTTTTGAAATTAGGGGTAGATTTTTGTTGAAAAATGATGTATAATGAAATAAGTGCCTATGCCCCGAGCAGGGAAAGTGGGCAACGAGTAAGAAAAATGAAACCAGATTCCATACAATAGGAGGTATTTTTATGGCAACCATTAGCTGCCCAAATTGTAATGCCCAACTGGATGAAAGCAAGAAATTCTGTACCGAATGCGGCAAAAAGCTGCCCGTTATGGAAGAACAACAGCCAGACGAAATTGCATTGCAAGCGACTCAGAAATTTAGCATTCAAGATAACAAAAATTTAGAAGAAGCAGTAAAAGCGGTATTCCAAAAAGACGATGAGGCGGAAGAAGAAACCACCCGTAAAAAATTCCGCAAGCAAAAGAAACAGAAGAAATTAGAAGAAAAAGAAAGCAAAGAGCAACAAACCAAAGTAGATTTTTCCGCATTAGCGGGCTCCACCTTGGACGATTCCCCCTACGAACCCATTTCTGCATGGGGCTTTATCGGAATTCTGGCACTGTTTGCCATTCCCGTAATTGGATGGATTTTTGCCATTATCTGGGCTTGCGGCGGATGTCGGAAGCTGAATAAGAGAAATCTGTCAAGAGGATACTTGATTATTCTGGCTTTGATTGCCGTTTTTGCCGCTTGTGCATTTTTGGCATTTTGGAAAATTGCACCCGCTTATCTTGAAAACAGCGAGCCTGTTTCTGTTGTAACGGAGGATCCGATTTACACCGTTGAAGGTACCAATCCTTCCAACGAAGAGGAAGCATTCGAGTTTGAAGAAGGCGAAAATTCTTTAATTACTTATCTGCGTGATGTGGGAGATCAGATTTGGAACGCTTATTATGACAGATCCTTGCCCGGCGGTGACGAGCTGACTGCTATTTTAGATGAGGACAGAGATGCTCTCTTAAATTTAGGCTATAGTGAAAACAGTGTTGATCAGGTGTTAAACATGGTAAACGGTGATTTTGAAGCACTGAGCAGCTTGTTAAATCTAATTGAAGGACAGGCGGCAGAGGACCCTGCTGAAGAAGTTGTTGAATAAAACCTTTTCCCAAGGAAATTTTCTGTTTCCTTGGGATTTTTTTGCGTAAATTTTCAAATTCCGCTCTTTTTCACAAAATCACTTGACAAAAGAATAAAAAAATGGGATAATAAATAGGTATATGAATTTTTATTTCGGAGGATTGTTTATGAAATATGCGGCGGTGTGCCTCGTGTTGTTAGGAGCATTGCTCTCTTATTTATCGAAACCCTTGCTCCGACGGTTGAAAAAGACAGAGCCGGAGGAAAAAAATATCATAAAAATAAAGCTGGCTGGCTTGGGTGTTGCTGTTGTCGGCGTATTACTGTTGTTGATATCAGAAGGAATGTAAGGAGGAATTTTCTATGAAACAAAAAAATCTGGAAAAGGTATATAATCCGAAAGATTTTGAAGAAAAAATATATGAAATGTGGAGTGAAAACGGGTATTTTGGGACTGACCCCGTCAGTGAAAAGCCTGCTTTTTCCAATGTCATTCCCCCTCCCAATGTAACAGGTCAGCTGCACATGGGACATGCTCTTAACGTAACCTTACAGGATATTCTGGTTCGTTATAAGAGAATGACAGGTCACGAGACCCTGTGGGTCCCCGGCTATGACCATGCGGGAATTGCCACTCAGATTAAGGTAGAAGAAGTGCTTCGTAAGGAAGAGGGCTTAACCCGTTATGATTTGGGTCGTGAAAAGTTTTTGGACCGTGTCTGGGACTGGAAAAACAAGTACGGCAGCACTATTGTCAACCAGATTAAAAGAATGGGTTGCTCCTGTGACTGGAGCAGAGAACGGTTTACCATGGATGAAGGCTGCTCAAAGGCAGTTCGTCGTGTGTTTGTTGATTTATATGAAAAGGGTCTTATCTATCAGGGCAGCCGTATTATCAACTGGTGTCCTAATTGTATTACCGCTCTTTCCGATGCGGAAGTAGAATATCAGGAACAGGCAGGTCATTTCTGGCACATTAAGTATCCTGTGAAGGACAGCGATGAATATGTGATTTTAGCCACCACCCGTCCTGAAACGCTCCTTGGGGATACCGCAGTTGCAGTAAACCCCAATGATGAACGGTACAAGCATCTGGTTGGAAAAACCCTGATTCTGCCTCTGGTAGGCAGAGAAATTCCTCTCATTGCTGACGATTATGTAGATATGGAATTTGGTACAGGTGTAGTGAAAATCACCCCTGCCCATGACCCCAACGACTTTGAGGTGGGGCTGCGTCATAACTTAGAGCAGATTAAGGTCTTGAATGATGATGCCACCGTCAATGAACATGGCGGAAAATACTGCGGAATGGACCGATATGAAGCCAGAAAGCAGATGGTACAGGATTTAGAAGAACAGGGTCTTTTGGTAGAGATAGAGGACCACGCTCACAATGTGGGTCAGTGCTACCGTTGCGGAACCACCGTAGAACCCATGACCTCCAAGCAATGGTTTGTAAAAATGGAACCCCTGGCAGTAGAGGCGTTAAGAGTGGTAAAGGACGGAACCATTTCCTTTATTCCCGACCGTTTCTCCAAAACTTACTTAAACTGGATGGAAAATGTGCATGACTGGTGTATTTCCCGTCAGCTGTGGTGGGGACATCGGATTCCTGCGTTTTACTGTGATAAATGCGGAGAGACCACCGTTTCTGAAGCGGACATTACCACTTGTCCCTTGTGCGGCGGCAATGTAAAACAGGACGAGGATGTTCTGGATACCTGGTTTAGCTCTGCTCTGTGGCCTTTCTCCACTTTGGGATGGCCTGAAGATACCAAAGAACTGGAAAAATTCTATCCCACCAGTGTATTGGTAACCGCTTATGATATTATTTTCTTCTGGGTTGCCAGAATGATTTTCTCCGGTATGGAGCAAAGAAAAGAAATGCCCTTCAAACACGTGTTTATCCACGGTATTGTCCGTGATGAACAGGGCAGAAAGATGAGTAAATCCTTAGGAAA
>JAZURC010000143.1:0-2409 GCA_045606005.1 Clostridia bacterium | reverse complement strand
CTGACGGCATTACAAAGGATGAGTTGTTTGGTTATTCCTACGGCTCCTTCCTGTTGGAGGTAACTGAGGAATGTGACGAAGCTTTGGTTGTTGGTACCACCACAGAAAAGGCAGAAATCACTTATGGCAACGAGAGTGTATCCTTGCAGGAATTGTCTGACATATATGAAAACAAATTAGAATCGGTATTTTCTTGTAATATAAAACAGAAAGATACGGAAATTCCTACTGTTTCTTTTAAAGCAGAAAGCCGTGTTGCACCTAAAATTAAGGTTGCAAAGCCAAAGGTTTTGATTCCTGTATTCCCGGGAACCAACTGTGAATTTGATACGGCGAAAGCATTGTCCGACGGCGGTGCTGACCCTGAAATCATTGTCATTAACAATTTGACCTCAAAAGGAATCGCTGATTCTGTTTCCTATTTTGCGAAAAAGGTAGAGAATGCACAGATGATTTTCATTCCCGGTGGATTTTCAGGTGGGGACGAGCCTGATGGGTCGGGTAAGTTTATCACTGCATTTTTCAGAAATCAGGAAGTGAAAGAGGCGGTAACGGATTTACTTGACAACCGTGACGGTTTGATGTGCGGTATCTGTAACGGATTCCAGGCATTGATTAAGCTGGGACTTGTGCCTTACGGCAGAATTTTAGAACCTGATGAGCATTGTCCTACCTTAACCTATAATGTGATTGGTCGCCACCAATCCAAGCAGGTGCGGACAAGAATCGCATCCAATCTTTCTCCCTGGCTTGCCGATACAAATGTGGGTGATATTTACACCTTACCCATTTCCCACGGAGAAGGCCGTTTCATTGGAGAAAAAGAATTGATTGAGCAGCTGATTCAAAACGGTCAGGTTGCCACACAATATGTGGATGATAACGGAAATCCCAGCTGTCAGGTGCAGTTTAACCCCAACGGCTCAATGTATGCCATTGAGGGAATTACCTCTCCTGACGGGAGAGTGTTCGGTAAAATGGGTCACTCTGAAAGAATCGGTAACGGTTTATATCAGAATGTTCCCGGAAATTATGACATGGGTATGTTTGCAGCTGCTGTAAAATACTTTTTATAAGAGGTGAGGGAAGATGAAAAGCGATATTGAAATTGCCCAAAGTGTAGTTATGAAACCCATTACGGAAATAGCCAAGCAAATTCCCATTGCAGAAGAACACTTAGAGCAATTCGGAAGATATAAAGCAAAGGTTGATTTATCGCTGTTAAATAACGAAGCAAAGAAAAATGGCAAACTGATTTTAGTGACTGCCATTACCCCTACTCCTGCAGGAGAAGGAAAAACCACCACTACCATCGGTTTGGCTGACGGTATGAAGCGGATTGGGAAAAATGTGATTGTTGCCCTGAGAGAGCCTTCTCTTGGTCCTGTATTTGGGGTCAAGGGGGGCGCCGCAGGGGGCGGTTATGCTCAGGTAGTTCCCATGGAGGATATCAATCTTCATTTTACAGGGGACTTTCATGCCATTGGTGCGGCGAACAATCTTCTTGCCGCTATGCTGGATAATCATATTTATCAGGGAAATGCTTTGAATATTGACCCTCGGAAGATTACCTGGAAACGCTGTGTGGACATGAATGACAGACAGCTGCGTTTTGTGGTTGATGGTCTGGGTGGAAAGGTCAACGGTGTTCCCAGAGAGGATGGATATGATATTACCGTTGCGTCTGAAATTATGGCGGTGTTATGTCTTGCATCTTCTGTAACAGACTTAAAAGAACGGCTTTCAAAAATCATTGTAGGCTATACTTATGACGATACCCCTGTTACAGCAGGGGATTTAAAAGCACAAGGTGCTATGGCGGCGCTGTTAAAGGATGCTATCAAGCCCAATCTTGTACAGACGTTGGAAGGAACTCCTGCCTTTGTTCACGGCGGACCCTTTGCCAATATTGCTCATGGCTGTAATTCTGTTATGGCAACAAAGCTTGCATTGAAACTAGGCGATTATGTGATAACGGAGGCAGGATTTGGCGCTGACCTTGGTGCTCAGAAGTTTTTGGATATTAAGTGCCGTGTTGCGGGTTTGCAGCCTTCTGCCGTTGTGATAGTAGCAACCATTCGTGCTCTGAAAATGCATGGCGGTCTTGCAAAAACCGAACTGGGAGAAGAAAATTTAGAGGCTTTGAAAAAGGGCGTTCCCAATCTCCTGCGTCATGTTGCCAATATTAAGGATGTGTATCATTTGCCCTCTGTTGTTGCGGTTAACCGATTCCCTACGGATACGGATAAGGAAGTACAACTGCTGATTGATGAATGCAAAAAGCTCGGTGTTAATGTGGTATTATCCAATGTATGGGCAGAAGGAGGAAAGGGCGGAATTGAACTGGCAGAGGAAGTGGTTCGTCTTTGCGAACAACCCAATGATTTCTCCTTCAGTTATTCTCTGGAC
>JAZURC010000142.1:0-1575 GCA_045606005.1 Clostridia bacterium | reverse complement strand
ACCGCACCTGACTATGATGTGGATGTACTGATTATCGGTGGCGGCGGTGCAGGGGCTTCTGCCGCAATCGAAGCCCATCAGGCAGGGGCAAAGGTGATGATTGTCACAAAGCTTCGTATGGGAGATGCCAATACCATGATGGCAGAAGGTGGGATTCAGGCGGCAGATAAGGAAAACGACTCTCCCGCCATCCATTTTGTTGACGCATTCGGCGGCGGTCACTTTGCCGCAAAGCGGGAACTGCTTTCTAAATTGGTTTGTGACGCACCCGAAGCCATTTTGTGGCTTTCCGAATTGGGCGTTGAATTTGATAAAACGGAAGACGGCACTATGGTAACCACCCACGGGGGCGGCACCTCACGAAAACGAATGCACGCGGCAAAAGACTATTCCGGTGCTGAAATCATGCGGACTCTCCGTGATGAAGTATTAAACCGCGAGATTCCTGTGGTAGATTTCACCTCTGCTATTGAACTGATTCTGGATGAAAAGGGCAATGCCGCAGGTGCAGTGCTTCTGAACATGGAAACAGAAGAATTGTTGGTGGCAAAGGCAAAAACCGTTGTGATTGCAACGGGAGGCGCAGGTCGGATGCACTATCAGGGCTTCCCCACCTCCAACCACTACGGCGCAACGGCTGACGGATTGGTTTTGGGCTACCGTGCAGGGGCAAAGTTGTTGTATGCGGAAACCTTGCAGTATCATCCCACCGGAGCGGCATATCCGGAGCAGATTTTTGGTGCTCTGGTTACCGAAAAGGTTCGTTCCTTGGGTGCAAAACTGGTGAATGCCAAGGGTGAAGTATTTATGCATCCCTTGGAAACCCGTGACGTATCCGCAGCATCCATTATCCGTGAATGTAACGACCGGGGCAATGGTGTAGACACCGGAAACGGTCTTGGCGTCTGGCTGGATACTCCCATGATTGAAGCAATCGGCGGTGAAGGCACCATTGAAGCCAGAATTCCTGCTATGATGCGAATGTTTGGAAAATACGGGATTGACATCCGCAAAGAACCCATTTTGATTTATCCTACCCTCCACTATCAAAACGGCGGACTGGATATTAATGTTGACGGTATGACCACCAATGTGGAAAACCTGTATGTGGCAGGAGAGGCTGTAGGGGGGATTCACGGCAGAAATCGTCTGATGGGAAACTCCTTGCTTGACATTATTGTATTTGGCAGAAATGCGGGTCAGAATGCGGCTGCAAAGGCAAAAGATGTAACTGTGGGCAAGCTTTCTTTGAGCCACATTGACAGATTTGAAAAAGAGATTAAGGATGCGGGAATTGAAACAGACACCGTTTCTCCCAAGCTCCTTCCCGATTACAGAAGAAAAGAACAAGTGTTTGTAGAAAAGAGGTTATTGTAAATGAGTTTATTTGGCGGAGTCATTCCCGTTACAGGGATTTCCTTTCTGATGTTCTGTGTATTCCTCATTACGGTGGTAGGATATGCGTTGGGTCGTATTACCCTCAAGGGTGTATCTTTAGGAACAGCGGGTGTTTTCATCATCGCTTTGCTGTTTGGATGTCTATTTTATCAGGATTTGGATGCACAGCTTTCCGGC
>JAZURC010000141.1:0-5454 GCA_045606005.1 Clostridia bacterium | reverse complement strand
AGGAATTGCCAAAACCTATTGAAATTAAAAAAATTCTGGATGAATATGTGGTAGGACAGCATGATGCGAAAAAGGCTATGGCGGTTGCAGTGTACAATCATTACAAACGCATTTGCTGTGAAACGGAATCTGATGTAGAACTGCAAAAAAGCAATATTCTGATGTTGGGTCCTACCGGTTGCGGGAAAACCCTTCTTGCTCAGACTTTAGCAAAAATTCTGAATGTTCCCTTTGCTATCGTGGATGCTACTTCTTTAACTGAAGCAGGCTATGTGGGCGAAGATGTGGAAAATATCCTTTTGAAGCTGATTCAGGCTGCAGACTATGACATAGAATATGCCCAGAAGGGGATTGTCTATGTTGATGAAATTGATAAAATTACCCGCAAGAGTGAAAATCCGTCCATTACCCGTGATGTAAGCGGGGAAGGGGTTCAGCAGGCACTTTTAAAAATTCTGGAAGGAACGGTAGCGTCCGTTCCGCCTCAGGGTGGCAGAAAGCATCCTCATCAGGAATTTATTCAGATAGATACCACCAATATCCTGTTCATTTGTGGCGGAGCTTTTGACGGTCTGGATAAGATTGTGGAAAAGCGAATCGGCAAAAAGACGATGGGCTTTGGTGCTGAGGTTCAGGGCAAACAGGAAAAAAATGTAGGAGAGTTGTTCTCTATGGTGCAGCCTCAGGATTTGCTGAAATTTGGCTTGATTCCAGAGTTCGTGGGTCGTCTTCCGGTGGTTGTATCTTTGGAATTGCTGGATGAAGAGGCTTTGGTAAACATCCTGACTCAACCCAAAAATGCGTTGACCAAGCAATATGCAAAGCTGGTGGAAATGGATAATGTAACACTGGAATTTACCAATGATGCACTAGAAGCTATTGCAAAAAAGGCAATCGAGCGGAATACCGGCGCGAGGGGACTTCGTGCTATTGTTGAAGAAGTAATGACGGAAGCCATGTTTGACATTCCTTCCGATCCTACCATTGAAAAATGCATTGTGACCAAGGAATGCATCACAGAAGGAAAACAACCTGAATTATCTCACAACCTGAATCGGAAAAATCTTCGTCAAAAAGATGAAAAACCTAATGTTATGGTGGAAGAAAAGAAAGCAGAATCAAAAGATAATGCATCTTAATGAATTGCAAGGAAATGCAAAACATTTCCTTCAGACCGTCGAAAAAGTCGGTCTACCGCAAGCAAATAAAACAATGAAATTGATTTAGTTTTAAATTAGAATCCAAAAAGAAAAACCGTCAGGAAAACATTGAATTTTCCTGACGGTTGCTTGCTTTTTCAGAACTTCAACTCTACCGTGCCCTCGTACGCCGACGAGTTGAAGTTCTAAAAATATCCCTTCCTTTTTCCCAGTCTGCCAGCGTGTCAATAGGCTTATCGACACGCCGAAGGAAATGCAAAACATTTCCTTGCAATTTTTCTTTTTGACAGGAAAAGAAAGATTATTATTGAAAAAATATGGACAAAAACTTATTTTTGTGATATAATCTTAAAATAAGTTTATAAAATGGGAGTGTACTATATGGCTGAAGAATTAAAAATGATTGCGCAAAGAATCCGTGAACTTCGAGAGGCATGTGATTATACCCCTCAGACTCTGGCAAAGGAACTGGGAATTGACGAGAAGGTATATTTGGAGTACGAAGAAAAGGGCGAAAATATTCCCATCAGCGTCATTTATGATATTGCAAATAAGTTCTCTGTGGATTTCTCACAGATTCTGACAGGAAAAACTGCTCGTCTGAATAATTATTGTGTGGTAAAAAAGGGGCAAGGCGTGTCCGTGGACCGTTGCCCCGGATATCAGTTCTGGAATCTGGCACAGAATTATGCAGGCAAGAAAATGGAGCCTCTGATTGTAAAGGTGGAACCAAGTGAAGAAAATCCTAAGCTGATCTCACATGATGGTCAGGAATTTAACTATGTGTTGGAAGGTACCATTAAGGTGATTTACGAGGATAAGGAAATCGAATTGAATACAGGTGATTCTATTTATTTTAATCCTACCCGTCCTCACGGACAAAAAGCGGTGGGAGACAAACCTGCAACATTTCTTACCATGATAATCGGAGGTTAATGACAAATGACATTACTGGAGCGTTTTTTACCCAGAATCGAATTTGATTCTTATGAAGATTTTAAAAAGAATTATACTGTGAACATTCCCAAAAATTTCAACTTCGGCTTTGATGTTGTAGATGCGTGGGCTGAGATTGATAAGGAGAAGAAGGCTCTTGTCTGGTGTGATGATCACGGTGGGGAAGAAGTGTTTACCTTTTCGGATATTTCCCGTTTGTCCAATCAGACCGTCCATTTTTTGAAGGCACAGGGCATCGGCAAGGGCGATGTCGTCATGGTAATCCTTCGCCGTCGGTATGAATACTGGATTCTTGCTACCGCTTTGTGTAAGCTGGGTGCTACCCTGATTCCTGCAACCTTGCAGCTGACAGCTAAGGATATTGTGTATCGTTGTAATGCAGCCAATGTTAAGATGATTGTGGGCGTTAACGATAATGGCGTGTTGGAGCAGGTGGAGGCAGCACTTAAAAAAACGCCTTCTGTGATTGCCAAAGCGACTGTTGCCGAGGAACGGGAAGGATGGCTCTGCTTTAACAAGGAAATTGAAAAATATCCTGATACTTATTCCCGTCCCACCGGTACGGAGGCTACATCCAATGATGATGTTATGCTGATGTATTTTACCTCCGGTACCACCGGAATGCCTAAAATGGTAACTCATACCTTTACCCATCCTTTGGGACATATTGTAACTGCGAAATATTGGCAGAGAGTACAGGACGGAAAGCTTCATATGTCCGTTTCAGACTCCGGTTGGGCAAAATTCGGCTGGGGGAAAATTTATGGACAGTGGATTAGCGGTGCTGTCATTTTCTGCTATGATATGGAAAAATTTATTGCTAAAAATTTAATGGAAAAAATTCATCATTATGGCGTAACCACCTTTTGTGCTCCTCCTACCATGTATCGTTTTATGCTTCAGGAGGAGGAAGCGCTAATTCGTGAAGGTTTCTCTACCGTAGAACAGTGCTGTACCGCAGGAGAACCCTTAAACCCTGAGGTGTTTAACCGCTTTAAGGCAATTACAGGGCTTAGTCTGACGGAAGGCTTCGGGCAGACAGAATCCTCTGTATTGCTTGCTAATTTCCAGTGGTTTGAGCCGAAACCCGGTTCCATGGGCAAACCCTCTCCCATTTACGACCTTCGTCTGTTAACAGCGGATAAAACCGAGGCGGAAGACGGGGAAGAGGGCGAAATTACCATTATGAATGTAAAAGAAAACCGCCCTGTTGGATTGTTTACAGGATATGCACAGGCACCTGAGGTGAATGAACAGGTAATGGGGGACGGTAATTATAATCTGAGTGATGTTGCGTGGCGTGATAATGACGGTTATTATTGGTTTGTGGGCAGAAGTGATGATGTAATCAAGTGCTCAGGATACCGTATCGGACCCTTTGAAGTAGAAAGTGCTTTGATTGAACATCCGGCGGTTGTAGAATGTGCAGTAACGGCAGTTCCTGATCCTATTCGCGGTCAGGTGGTAAAAGCGACGATTGTTTTAACTAAGCAGTATGCTCCCTCCGAGGCTTTGAAAAAGGAATTGCAAAATCATGTAAAACGAGTCACGGCACCTTACAAATATCCCAGAGTTATTGAGTTTGTGGATGAGCTGCCCAAAACCTTGGGTGGTAAAATCAAGCGTGCGTTGATTCGGAAAACAGATAGCGAGGAGCAAAAATAGTGATTACTATACCGCAGGGAAACTTCGTGTTTTCTTGCGGTATGTTACATTTTGTTAAACATGATATATTTATTTTGAGGTGATACCATTGAATAAAATAAGGATTACAGATGTACGGGTACAGCCGGGGGACAGCGCATTTTTGCTTGATGACGGAACCACCTCTGTTCTTTACGATTCCGGTTTTGCCTTTACAGGCTTTGGTGTAGCGGAAAACATAAAGAAGATTCTGGGGGACCGTCCTCTTGATTATATTTTTCTGACTCATTCTCATTATGACCATGCGTTAGGTTCGGTATATGCTCTTTCTTACTGGAAGGATGCGAAAGTGGTGGCAGGGGAGTATGCAACAAAAATTTTTGCAAAGCCAACGGCAAAATCGGTAATGCGTGACCTTGACCGTAAATTTTCGGTACAGTGTGGCGTGTCGGATTATGAGGATTTGATTGACAATCTTCGTGTTGATATTCCTGTATCGGACGGAGATACTGTAAAGGCAGGAAATATGGAGTTTCTTGCATTGAATTTACCCGGGCATACCAAATGCTCAGTAGGATATTATTGCCCTGAGCATCAATTACTTCTTGGCTGCGAAACAATTGGTGTATTTAACGGTGTGGATGATGTGGTGCCCTCATATCTTGTGGGGTATCGCATGACGCTGGAGTCTATCGCACGGGTGGAGCGATTACCAATCCAACAGATTCTTGTTCCCCATTACGGTTTGCTTGATGAGGAACAGACAAAAATTTACTTAAAACGGGCAAAGAAAAGTGCGGTTACGACCGCAGAAGAAATCGTTGACCTGTTGCGTCAGGGAAAATCCAAAAAAGAAGTCATTGATTTTTTTAAACAAAAATTTTATTACGGTTATATTCAGGAAATTTATCCCATTGATGCAATGGAGCTAAATACCGGTATTATGATAGAACTGTTGAAAAAAGAATTTGAGTGTGAATAATAGAATATATGGAAAAGTCTCCCACCATCGGGGGACTTTTTCTCATTGTTCAAAAATTCTGCATTTTATATGAAAAAATCTGTTCTTTTTCCTTGACAGAGGCGAAAAATGTTGGTATAATGAATAGTGGTACCTTTGTACCAACGGATTTTTGATATCTTAATGATATACTAATATTTGTAGGAGGAATGTTTTCATGGCTAGAAAGATGAAAACGATGGATGGTAATAATGCCGCAGCTTGGGCGTCTTATGCGTTTACTGATGTAGCAGCCATTTACCCCATCACCCCTTCTTCTGTTATGGCGGAAGTAACAGATGAATGGGCAGTAGACAAGAAAAACAATATTTTCGGACAGCCTGTTAAGGTGGTTGAAATGCAGTCTGAAGCAGGTGCAGCAGGTGCAGTGCACGGTTCTCTGGCTGCAGGTGCTTTGACTACTACCTATACAGCTTCACAGGGCTTATTGTTGATGATTCCCAACATGTACAAAATGGCAGGTGAATTGTTACCTTCTGTTATTCATGTCAGTGCTCGTTGTGTAGCAAGTCATGCGCTGAACATCTTTGGTGATCATTCTGACGTAATGGCTTGCCGTCAGACAGGCTATGCAATGCTGTGCTCCAACAGTACTCAGGAAGTTATGGACTTAGGTGCGGTTGCACATCTGGCTGCAATCAAGGGTAAGGTACCCTTCCTGCACTTCTTTGA
>JAZURC010000140.1:0-10481 GCA_045606005.1 Clostridia bacterium | reverse complement strand
ATTCGTGCAGTTGCAAAAATTAAGATTCAATAATGAAGAAAGAATCTGTAGCAAAATATTTTCATTTTGCTATAGATTCTTTGAGGTTGGAGAAAAACAGTGCAGAACAAGGTTTTAGCCGGGTTGTTTCTTCGTTATTTTATAGCATTCTGAACAAATTTTTCTGCCTGTGCATGATTGTCAGCGATGACCAAAACAATGAGCTTTCCCCTTGAAAACAGGAAGGGGTGCTCTAATTTTGGAACCTCAGCAGGAAGGTAGGTTTCAAAGCTTTCTTTTCTGATTCGAACATATTCCTCTAATAATTGTTTGACCGTACCTGCATCCTTTTTCTTTTTCACTTCAAATACCGCTATTTCCTCAGCGGTTGCTCCGCCGCCGATAAATCCTGCGGAATGTGCTATCATTTTGGGGTCAATTCCGTGAGTTTTGCAGAGCATAGCGTGACTTATTTGCCCCATTTCATCAGTGAAAGTAATAATCTCTTTCAAATTAGATGCAATGCCTGTGACATCATAATCACTGACAGTCGGTTCTGTTGGCATCATAGCTACGGCCTCTTTTACGGCAAGGGGGTCATATACAGTATGTGTTTTCAAATAGTCAAGCCATTTTAAATAATATTCTTGGTTCAGATGAATTCCGTCAACCGAACTGTGCTCAGGCAGGAATCCGTTTTCGTCAGCCAATGCGGAGGCAACATCAAGATAATATGCTCCCTTATTGGCAGCCAATTCTTCCAAGGCGGTATCAAAATCATAAATATATTCATTTCGTAGTCTACCTTTTGCATCCTCCTTCTGAGAGACAGGAAGAATAGATTGAATATAAATGTATGCATCGGGGTGGGTTTGCTTTATTGTATCAATCAATGCTTTGTATTTTTCTATAAAAGCGTCTTTGTTTGACGGTTCAATCAGTTCATTAACACCTAACATAATGTAAATTTTTTTGTAGGGAGTATTTTTAATCCGATCTAAAATAGAACCGCCGCCGTTTGGTGCATCCACACTTCCCAATCCTGTAATGGACAGGGCTGTTCCGGACAGAAATTCTGCCTCCACCAGATTGGAGTACATCTGAAAACCAACTGTCAGTGAATCGCCTACAAATACAGCATCATTAAAATATCCTGCATCTACAGGTTCGTTTTCTTCTACTCTGCCATAGGGTTGGAAGTGTGCATAAGGAGAGGTTTCAACACTTACGGTTACCTTGTCTAACGTCCCTTTGGTCATAAAGGCAGATGCACTGTAATAAAAGAGCACATCTTGTAATTGATTGTTGTGAAGATATTCCAAAACATCTCCCTGAAAATACCTTAAATCAATCAAATGAATGGTTTCAAAATGATTGGCAAGGAAGGGAGCAAGACTGTGGGCATAGGAGTCCTTGAAGATTGCCAGATGACGATCGTTTTTGTTTGGACCGTGTACAACAGTAAGTCCATGATTTCCGTCTAAAAAGAAAGCGTACTGGTCTTTTTCCTCCAGATGCTTATTAAAATAAACTGAAGGGGATTCTGTTTTCTCTTCGGGAAAAGAAACTGTTGCAGGTGAATGTGCTTCGTAAGCCGTAATGGTATCTGGTTTCACGGAAATTAACCCTTTTGAGTAGGTCGTTCCAAAAAAATTATGAGAAACATCAACGGGATGAAATGCCTCATCTCCTAAGGGCTCATAATCTAAATAGCTTGCCAGAGTTTTATAAGAAAGACGGCTTCCACGACTGGTTTGATGATGGTCTGTTTTATAATAAATGTATTCATTGCGGTGGTTCCATAAAACACCCGAGGGGTCAGCGTTCTGAATTCCTGTGTCTTTCAGTTCTTTCTGAATTGCCTGATTCAGATTAAGAATGACGGGCTTATAAACATGATTGGGAAGCTTCTCTCTTAGAATTTCAAAAGCAGGCGGGACTACCGAAAGGGTAATTCTAAACCGCCCCAAAGAGTGAAGCATTTTTACAGCATTGATATTTTGCATTACAATTTCTTGTTCCAGGGCAGGCGGTTTTTCAATCAAATAGCCGTCCTCTGCAAAGAAAACCCCGTTGTTTTCCTTTTTGCCCAGTAAAGTTTCTGCTTGTGCTCGTTTTTTTACCAGAAAATCTCTTCCGAACAGTTGGTCGTCGGAAAAGCTTTCAAATTGCTTTATAAAGGTCCCGTCGCTTACTGCTTTAATAGAAAAATGAGGAATTTTCTGCAAATATCTGTTTTCCAAAGAAGAATATTCTCCCTTTGGATAAAATAAATTGAGAATGACTAACAGTCCGAAAAGACTGATGATAATGAAATTAAAACGTTTAAAGTGATTCATGATAATCCCCCTCCTTTAAAATCTGAAATACAAGAAAGGATTGTAGGACGCACCTGCAAGATAGGTCAGACAAAGGAAAAACAGTAAAATAGCAGGAACAAGTACCCACAATGGATTTTTTCGAAACAACTTTGTACCAATCTTTTTCCCGAAGGGAAGCATAGCAATCAGGCAAATAAGCAGCATCCGTCTGTAAGAACTGAATGCATACCGGGCTGCCGAATCAATTAGGTTGCCTGAAAAACCGAACATGGTACTTAAGTAACGGAAGGCATCTCCAAAATCATTTGTCGCAAAAAAGACCCAACCGATCATAACAAAAAGGAGAGTATAACAGATTTGGAGTAGTTTGGGTAGATTTTTAAGCCTTTTTCCAAATATTTCTTTTTCCAAAATCAGCAGAACTGCGTAATACAGTCCCCATATAATGAAATTAAAGCTTGCACCGTGCCAAAAACCCGTAAGCCCCCATACAATGAGAAGATTGAAACGCATGCGTGAGGGGGATACCCTGTTTCCGCCTAAAGGAATATACACATATTCTTTGAACCAACTGCTTAAACTGATATGCCACCTTCTCCAAAAATCTGTGATAGAGCTGGCGATATAGGGATAATTAAAGTTTTTCTCAAATTGAAATCCAAACAACCGACCCAAACCGATTGCCATATCTGAATAACCTGAAAAATCAAAATAAATCTGGAAAGTAAAAGCAATAATTCCCAGCCATGCAGAAACAAATGATAAATGCTCTGCACCGTGCATGGCATCCCAAAGAGGACCGATATTGTTGGCAAGTAAAACTTTTTTGGATAATCCGATGATAAAATAAAGAATTCCCGTGCAGATGCCTTTTGCGGTAATTTGCCTGTTTTCCAGTTGTTGTTCAATGGATGTATAGCGGACAATGGGTCCTGCAATCAGCTGAGGAAACAATGACACATATGTTCCGAAGGAAATCAGATTTTTTTGAGGGGAGGCCTTTCCTCGATAGACATCAATCACATAAGACATGGTCTGAAAGGTATAAAAAGAAATGCCGATAGGGAGAGCAATTCTAAGCAGAGGAATACTTCCCGGAATCAGGGGATTTAAAATACTGTCAAGAAAAAAGTCGGTATATTTAAAGAAAAATAAAATGCCCAAATTGATAATAACAGAACCAATCAGAATCAGCTTTTTCTGTTGGAATTTTCCTAACGCAAGCCCACAAGTATAATTGAACAGAATAGAAAACAGCATGATACCGATATAAATCGGCTCTCCCCATGCATAAAACACCAGACTGAACAACAGCAGTACCAAGTTATTTTTCTTTTTCGGCACCAAATAATAAATGAATAATACAGTAGGCAGAAAATAAAACAGAAATAACGTGCTTGAAAAAATCATAAAAGAAACCCCAATCCCTCATATCATGCGGTGATTCCGCTTTTCTTAACTATATCATAATTAAATCTAAAATGCAATCTTTTTTGACAAAGAAATGAAAAAATGTTGTAGGTTTGTCAAAGATGTGTTATCAAATTGATGAAAAATTCACCATCTTTAAGGAAAGGCTAAAAAATATTAATTCCACTGGTGGCACAAAAAAACATAATTTTTTAAACAAATTTTTGGATTGCTTTTTTTGCATAAAAAGATTATAATAAAAGTAAGTTGGAGAAGTAGGTACATATTTTCTCACTACAAGAAATTTTAAAAGGAAAGGAAGGCAAAATGAAATCATAAACAACAGAAAAAATGGCTTAGATTTCCAACTCTAATTTAAATGAACAAATTCAGGAAAAAGAAAGCGAGGAAAATCAAAATGAAAAAAATAGCATTCGTACTTTGTTTGTTATTGATCACCTCCTTGTGTGCGCCTGCTTTTGCTGCAGATGCAGTGTATTATGTTGCACCAACAGGAAGTGACTCAGCAATCGGCTCTGTGGATGCACCCTTGGCAACTTTGGCAAAGGCAGTTAAATTGGCAGAAGGAAAGACTGCTACGATTTACTTAAGAGAAGGTAGCTATCTGATTAACGAAACCATTGCCTTAACCGGAAAATACAACGGTCTTACCATTCGTGCTTACGGTGACGAAAAAGTAACGGTAACAGGCACAAAGGAGCTGGACGGAAGCTGGTTTAAAAAAGTAACCGACTCTGCCATTTTGGACAGAATTGTAACCAAAAATGCAAAGGATAAAATTTATGCCGCTGACCTGAAAGCAAACGGCGTTACCGATTACGGTACCATAGGGATTGTTACTTATGAAACTGCAGAAGATGGTACTCAAAAGCAAATTCCGGAAAGCAATACCGCAATGCTGTATATAGACGGTAAATTACAGACGATTGCCAAATATCCCAATGAAGGCTACCTGAATATTGATGAGGTAGTAAAAGAAGGTTCGGCTCCTCGGGATATGGCAGCACCTTTGAAAAATCTGGAAGGATTTCAGATTCGTACAACCGATAGCCGTCTGAATAAATGGACTGCTAACAGCGAATTTTACGTTGAAGGTTATTGGATGCACGACTGGCACAGACAGAGCTTTAAAGTTCAAGTTGACTTTGCTAACAAAAATATTATTACCTCTGAATTTCCGTCTTACTACGGTGTAGCACAAAATCAGCGTTTTTATTTCTATAACTTGCTTGAAGAATTGGATGCTCCCGGTGAATGGTACTTAGATCGCGAAAAAGGAATCCTGTATCTCTATTCCGAAAAAGAAATTTCTGCGTCCAACCAGATTGCACTGGTAACCAGCAACAATCCTTTTATTAAGGTTGATAAAGCGAAGAATATTACCATTTCCGGAATTCATTTTACCAAGAATTTGAATTACGGAATTGAATTGGCAGATGTTGACAATGTAAGCATCAACAACTGTGAATTTTCTTTGATTACCGATACAGCAGTCCGCGGAACAGGGATCAACACAGAAATCCGCAGCAACTACTTCCATGATTTGGGATGCGGTGCCATTCATTTCGAAGGCGGTGACAGAATCAAACTGACCTCCGGTAATAATGAAATTATCAATAACACCATTGAACGGTTCCAGTTATACGATTCCAATATGGGTCATCCCGGAATCCACATTAACAACAGCGTTGGTACAAGAATTGCTCATAATAAGATTGCATACGGTGCAGCGGAAGCAATTTATTACAGAGGAAATGAAAACGTAATCGAATACAACGATATCGGATTTGTTTGTCAGAACACTGCTGACCAGGGAATCATCCATACCGGCCGTGACTGGACTCAAAGAGGAAACGTGATTCGTTATAACTATTTCCATGATATCGTGCTGATGGACACCAACACCGGTATGACCGCAGCAGGGGTGTACTTGGATGATATGCATTCCTCCACTCATGTATATGGAAACGTTATGTATAAGCTGTCTCAGATTGCACTGTTCGGCGGCGGACGTGACAACATCTTTGAAAACAACCTGATGCTTGAATGTACTCAGGCGTTCCGTCTGGACAGCCGTGGTTTAACTTGGTCGGATGCAGGCGAAAACTCTGAAATTTATCAGAACTTAATGAAAATACCTTATAAAGAAGGAATCTGGGCTGAAAAATATCCCGGACTGGTCAATATTTTGGAAGATGAACCTGCTGTTCCAAAAGGAAATATCATCCGTAACAATGTTCAGTACAAATCTGCAGGCTACAAAATTGATCAGGTAGCACTGGATAACGGTACCTTTGAAAACAATATTGATATTTCCAACACCAAGGGCTTTGTTGATTACAAAAACAAAGACTTCACCTTGGCAGAAGACAGCGAAATCTTTACAAAGCTGCCTGATTTTGAACCCATTCCCTTTGATAAGATGGGATTGTTGGATGATGTAGTTAAAACAGCAGAATCAAAAGCAGTTACCCTGTTGATTGGTTCTCCCAGAGCGATTGCAATGGGCAAAAAGACCATGGTTGACCCTGCAAATGAAGCAGTTCAGCCTGTGGTATTAAATGACAGAACTTTGGTTCCTGTGCGTTTCATTGCAGAATCCTTTGGCGCAAAAGTAGGTTGGGACGGAGCAACGGAAACTGTTACCATTACTATGGGTAGTGATACCATTACTCTTAAGATTAACAGCAAGGAAATGAATGTAAACGGAACAGTCACCGAATTGGATGTTCCTGCACAGACCTTGAATGACAGAACCATGATTCCTCTGCGTGCGATTGCAGAATCTCTGGGTAAAAATGTGTTCTGGGATGACAGAGGTTTGATTGTAATCAGCGCAGAAGCAGATCTGATTTCTGCTGATGACGAATTTATGATTCGTGAACTGATTGCCGATATTTCCTGATTATCTTTATTCTTGTTTGAAGCACAGCACCCGAGAGGCGGGTGCTGTGCAACAATAAATTTTCTATGACAGAATCGGAGGTTTTATACCATCCGTTTTTGTAAAAAATTAAACGATGGGATTTATATTCCAAAAATGTAAGGAGGAAGAAAAAAATGGCAAAAAGAATGTTAGCCATGGCAATGGCAGCAGTACTGGCACTTTCAGTTTGTGCCTGCGGAGAAAAAAAGCAAACAGCAAGTAAGGACGACATGAGCGAACAGGTGAATCTGGTATGGGCGATTGCTTTGGATGAACCTGCCGGTTATGACGAAGTAATTGCAGAAGTCAATAAATATTTGCTGAAAAAAATCAATGCAACCCTGGAAATTCAGTTTATTCAACCCGGTGACTTTAACCAAAAAACAAGCATGATGATGGCTTCTCAGGACGATTCCTGGGATTTGATGTTTACATCCAGCTGGCAAAACCCCTATGAAGACAATGCTCTTAAGGGCGGTTATTATGATTTGACAGAAATTCTGCAAACGGAAACTCCTGAGCTTTATAACTATTTTGATGAACTCTATTGGGATGGATTAAAATTAAATGACCAGATTTTTGCAGTTCCCATGTATCAGGTAATGTATCAGCAGTATGGTATGTGGTTTAAAAAAGATGAAACTGAAAAATATGATCTGGTAGATGAAGTGAAATCCATTGATTCTTATGAAGACATGGAAGCTGTCTATGATGTAGTTCATGAAAATGAACCTGATATGCAGATGGTTAGCGGAATCACCCACTTCCTGTTTGATTTGGGCGGAACTCAGACCAAAGCCGGTTACTATATTAAGGACGGCGTAGTAAGTGACAGACAGGATGAACTTTTGTCCGAATATTACGTTGCAAGACGTTGGTATGAAAAAGGGATTACTGTTCAGGACGTAGTATTTGATGAAAATCCCTATTTGAAAGCAGGAAAACTGTACTCTCGTTTTAACCGTCATTTGCCCGGTACAGAAGCAAAGCTTGGAATTTCATACGATTGGGATGCTATTGCAATCCCTACCAGTGACATGTTGTTAAGACGGCAGGAAATGCAGAGTGCATTGACTGCAATTAACCGTTTGTCAAAAAATCCTGTTCGTGCATTAAAGCTTTTGGAACTGATGACCACCGACCAATATCTGTTCAACCTGATGGCTTACGGTATTGAAGGTGTTCACTACACCAAGGAAGGCAACAGAATTACACCTACAGAAACTTCTTATTATGTTCCCGAATTCAGAATCGGTAATCAGCTCTTAGCTTACTTAATGCCCGGCTATGAAGAAGGTGTATGGGAAGAAACAGACCGTCTGAACAGAGAAGCACCGGTTGATGAAAATATCGGCTTTGTATTTGATATTACTCCCGTAGAAACAGAAATTACAAATGTGCAGTCTGTAACAGAGTACAGCAGTGGCTTGAAGAGAGGTGTGGTAGAGGATATCGAAGGAACCTTCAAAAAGCACCTGGAAAAAAGAGAACTTGCAGGCGCTCAGATCGTTAAGGAAGAAATCGAACGTCAGTATGCTGAATGGAAGGCAACACAAGAATAAAACATATAAATTGATTTTTTAGACATTCCCCGAAGCGGCTGGTTCCGCTTCGGGGAATGTTATTGTGCAACGAAAACCACGGGCTATGCCTGTGGTTCTAAAAAGCTTATAGTTATGAGCAGGAACAATATACCTCCTATGATATAATAAGTGCAGGTTCGCCAACTCTACGAAAATCAAAGGAGGTAATCAAGAATGAAACTTGATACAGATAGTTTATCACATAGTATTTGCACAACTAATGATGAATATGGGAGCAACGGATGAAGTCCTTTAATGGTAAAGAACATAAACGAACCCATGGCGGTGAAATTACTGTGAAAAGCAGTCCCGGACAAGGAACAGAATTTAGAATTATTCAAAAAGATTAGAAAATTTTTAAAAAGGTATTGACAAATAATCTCTCGTGTGTTATAATAATACATAATTTTAAACGCAGAGATGCGGAATAGTAGGCAAAAACTTTCGCCTTGAGAGAGATGTCGGATGGTGCGAGACATTGGGAGAGATTTGTTGAACTCACCGCGGAGCGGCTGCTGTGAACTAATAGTAGGGGCAGACGGGAACTCCCGTAACAGAGGTAAGATGTGTTGGCAACAAAAGTGCATCCTTTTCGGATGAAAAAGAGTGGTACCGCGGAAACAAATGAATTAAACGTTTTCGTCTCTTTGAACTAACAAGGAGACGGGAACGTTTTTTGTTGGTAAAAATCCCATTTACGATTTATATTTTGAAAGGAGTTTTCAGTATGAGAACAATCAATGTTACAGATATTACGCTTAAAAAGCTTTCAGAGGACCGTGCTGTTTCGTTACTCTTCCGTGAAAAATCAGCTATTGCAAATTGTGCAGATGCACTTGGAGCAGGTGCCATTGAATTACCAGCCGTTAAAAATCTTCGTGAGGATACGATTATATACAGAACAATTGCGCAGAATGTTCAGAATGCCACACTTGCTATTCCTGTTGGATTTAACAAAGAAGATGTTGCATCTGCATGGGAATGTATCAAAGTGGCAAAAAAACCTCGCCTTCAGATTGAACTTCCCGTTTCGACAATTCAGATGGAATACACATATCATGTAAAACAAGCTGTTATGCTTGAAAAAATTGCAGAGCTTATCAAAGAAGCAAAATCATATTGTGATGACGTAGAGTTTTCTGCGCTTGATGCTACAAGAGCAGATATTGATTTCCTTATCTCGGCTGCAAAGGAAGCTGAGTCAAATGGTGCAAGTTTAGTAACTATTTGTGATGATGCAGGCGTTTCAACACCAGAGCAGATTGCAAACTTGGTTGCAAAGGTTAAAGAAACGGTAAGTATCCCTGTATATGTTCAGGTTTCTGATAGAATAAATATGGGTGTTGCATCTGCATTTGCGGCTATTTCAAAAGGTGCTGACGGAATTAAATGTGCTATGGCAGGCAAGGATATTCTTTTAACTGCAGAATTTTCTGATGCTATGACCGCCTGCGGTTCACAGGTAGATGCAGAGATTAAGCTTGACACAACTAAAATTCACGCAAGCATTGATGATATGGTTTCAAGCATCAACCACAATAGTTTTGAAAACGAAGAAATGGTAAGCGACAAGAAAAAGATTTTGCTTGATTCTGATTCCTCTGTTGCGCAGGTTGCACAGGCGGCAGCTGTTCTTGGATATGAGCTTTCCGATTCAGATGTTGGAAATGTATATAAGGTACTTATGCAGGTATGTGAAAAGAAAGGCGCAGTCGGTTCAAAAGAGTTTGAGGCGCTAATTGCAAGTTCTGCTATGCAGGCTCCTTCAACATACCATTTTGAAACATACACAACAACAAGCTCCAATGTGGCAAATTCAATGTCACAGGTAACACTTAAATGTAATGATGAAATTATTTGTGGTGTTGCTAACGGTGATGGTCCTATCGACTCAGCATTCCGTGCTATTGAACAATGCATCGGTCATCACTATGAGCTTGATGATTTTCAGGTTCAGTCTGTAACTGAAGGAAAGGAAGCGTTAGGTTCTGCGCTCGTAAGACTTCGCAACAACGGTAAGCTTTACTCCGGCAACGGCACATCAACAGATATTGTTGCAGCAAGTATTAGAGCGTATATAAATGCACTTAACAAAATCGTATTTGAGGAGGCATAGTATGAAGCTAGTTTTCTGAACCAAAAATGTAGGTCCCCGAAGCTTCGTCCCCACCCCCGCTTCCCCCCCCGAGTCTCGACCCCACCCCTTTGAAATATATGATGCAATCAAGGAAAGAATCACAC
>JAZURC010000139.1:0-3382 GCA_045606005.1 Clostridia bacterium | reverse complement strand
AACGGCTTATGCATTTTTGTTTGCCTCTGCAGGGGCATTGCTTTTTTGCAATGTGCCGGATATGGTGTCAAAGCTGATTACATCAGGTTCGGTCAGCACCTTCCTGTGGTGTATCGGTATGGGCGTGATTACTGCGGCAGCTCCCTTTGGATTGTACACCGCGGGGTTACAGAATACTCCTGCGGGAAAGGCGGCAATTCTTGCCTTTGTAGAGCCTATGGTGGCGGCACTTTTGGGAACGGTAGTGTTTCAGGAAGCCCTGGGACTGACAGGAGGGTTCGGGATTGTTCTGATTCTTTCTGCAGTTTTTCTTCTCAATAGAAAAAATACGGGACATACCGATTAAAATTATTTCCTTTTTTTAAAAAAATGTATTGCTATTTTTAGAAATTTATAGTATAATAAAAATAAATTTATAAAGAAAGAGGTACTTAAAAATGAAAAAAGTATTATGTTTGGCAATGGCGCTGATGCTGTGCTTTGGCTTTGCTGCTTGCGGCGGGGAAACTGTACAGAACGAAGATGGAAAGAACTTTGTAATTGCAACCGATAAGGGATTCAGCCCCTTTGAATTCCAGGATGCTGACGGTAACATCGTTGGTATTGATATGGATATCTTAGCTGCTATCGCTGAAGATCAGGGATTTACATATGACCTTCAGTATATCGGATGGGATGCGGCGATTGCTGCATGTCAGGCAGGACAGGCTGACGGTATGATTGCAGGTGCATCCATTACCGAGGAAAGAAAAGCAAACGGATGGACCTTCTCAGACGGTTATTATGATGCCACTCAGGGTATGGCAGTGGCAAGTGATTCCGATATCACAGGCTTTGCTGATATGAAAGGTAAGAAGGTTGCTGTAAAGAATGGTACCATGAGTAACCAGTATGCAGAAAGCATCAAAGACCAGTACGGATTTGAAGTGGTTACCTTCTCTACATCCCCTGATATGTATCAGGCAGTAATGGGCGGTCAGGTTGATGCATGTCTTGATGATACCCCTATTCTCAAATATAACATTAAAACCGGCGAGCTGGATATGAAATTCGTTGAAGGAACTGAAAATGAACCTGCTCAATACGGATTTGCAATCTTCGATGAAACAAAGAAAGAACTGATAGACCTTTTCAATGCGGGTCTTAAGAATATCCGTGAAAACGGAACATATGATGAGATTATTGCAAAATATCTCGGGTGATAAGTAAAACACAAAAGGGCATTGGTTAATCCGATGCCCTTACATCATGTGGGAGGATTTATTCCATGAGTTTGATTTTTAGTACATACGGTTCGCTTTTGTTGAATGCAATGGGACAGACCTTGCTTCTTGCTTTGTGCGGATTGTTTTTTGGATGCATACTGGGAATCATTTTCGGGCTTTCCAGTGTGGTTGATAATAAAATAAGCAGAGCTATTTCTACTGTGTATGTGAATGTGATACGCGGAGTCCCCATGATCGTTCTTGCATTCTTCGTCTTTTACGGTGTTCCGTACGGACTGAAAAGCATGCTGGGACTTAGATATACACTTACATCACTTCAGGCAGGTACCATTTGTCTTGCGTTAAATTGCGGTGCCTATATGTCCGAGATCATCCGTGCAGGGATTCAGTCCATTGATCCGGGGCAGATGGAAGCAGCCAGAAGTCTTGGTTTATCTTATTGGAGATCCATGTTTCGAGTGGTGCTTCCTCAGGCAATCAAAAACATGATTCCAAGCATTGTGAATCAGTTTATCATCACATTAAAGGATACCTCCATTCTTTCGGTTATCGGGTTCCCTGAACTGGTCAATAAGGCACAAAATGTCATCGCCATTACATTTAAGTCCTTTGAGGTTTGGGCAATCGTTGCAGTTATGTATCTGATTGTAATTCTTGCTTTGCAGCAGGTTGCAAAAGCGCTGGAAAGGAGATTGAACCGTGGTCGCAGATAAGAGTAAAGTGAAAATTCATGTAAATCAACTGGTGAAAAAGTTTGGACATCATGTTGTTCTGAACGGAATTTCCGTTGATATTTACGAAGGAGAGGTTGTTTGTATCATAGGTCCTTCAGGCTCGGGGAAATCAACTTTTTTACGGTGCCTGAACAGACTGGAAAATGCAACCGACGGCGAAATTGTAGTGGGCGAGCACTATATTAACGACAAGAAAATCAACATTAACAAAGTGCGGGAAAATATCGGTATGGTGTTTCAGCATTTTAATTTGTTTGCCAATATGAATGTATTGGATAATTTGATGCTGGCTCCTGTTGATTTGAAAAAGGCAAACAAGGCAGAGGCAAAAGAGCGGGCGTTAAAGCTCCTTGAAACCGTAGGCCTTTCAGACAAGGCAGAAAGTTTCCCCTCTCAACTGTCCGGGGGACAGAAACAACGTGTTGCCATTGCCAGAGCCTTGGCAATGAATCCTGAAATTATGCTGTTTGACGAACCCACCTCCGCTCTTGACCCTGAAATGGTAGGGGAAGTATTGGAGGTTATGAAAAAACTGGCAAAAGAAGGGATGACCATGGTTGTGGTTACCCACGAAATGGGATTTGCACGTGAGGTGGCAGACAGGGTTATTTTCATTGATGAAGGGGTTATTTTAGAGCAGGGAACACCACAGGAATTGTTCGGCAATCCTCAACATCCGAGAACACAGGACTTTTTAAATAAGGTCTTATAAATAAAAGAACGGGTCGTTTGATACAGACTTTGATTTTATGGAAACAGGAGTGATTTTTGATGTTTACTTATGGAAAACCGGAGGAAGTAGGGATTCCCTCAAAAAATATTAAGAGATATGTGGAGGTTCTGGAAAAAGCGGGGCTTTCCAATCATGCGGTTATCATTGCCCGGCATGATAAGATTGTTTATGAAAATTACTGGGCACCCTTTCACAAGGATTTCTTGCACAGAATGTATTCTGCCACAAAAAGCTTTGTTTCTCTTGCCATAGGTGCTCTTTGCGAAGAAGGAAAGCTTTCTCTGGATGATAAAATTGTAGATTTATTTCCTCCTGAAATGACCGAAGGCGCCTGTGAAAACGTAAAAAAACAAACGATACGTCATATGTTAATGATGAGTACAGGTTATCCGTACAGTGGTGGGGGAAGTTGGTTTATCCAAAAACCGGCTGACAGACTTCGGCATTATTTCAAATCCAGCGGGGAAGGCACTATTCCTAAGGTTCCCGGAGGTTTCTTTAATTATGATTCCCCTGGCTCCTTTGTACTGGGGGCATTAGTGGAGGAGTTGTCCGGTATGAGCTTGCTGGACTACCTTCGCAGTAAATTTCTTGATAAAATCGGCTTTTCAAAGGAAGCGTATATGTTGCAGTGCCCGGGGGGTCACTCCTGGGGTGACTCGGCACTTCTAAGTCGGATCGTAGCCATG
>JAZURC010000138.1:0-15681 GCA_045606005.1 Clostridia bacterium | reverse complement strand
TGACTGCCGATATAACCGGCTCCTCCCGTTACTAAAATACGCATGTTGATCATCCTTTCCACTCAATTTTGTTCTCATACTTATAATCATTATAACACAAATATAACCCGATTGCAAACATTTCCCGAAAATGATACTTTGATTTTAAAGAAGATTGCATGCTTTTTCCAGTTCATTCCGATAATAGTCACGCACTTGTTTGGGAGATACGATTTCAATTCCGCCGCCAAAGCCAAACACCCATGATAAAAACCATGGACTTACGGCAGCTTTCACCGTAACCTCAAAATAATTCTCATAAGGAAACAGGGTAATGTCTTTGCCGAACCTGTCCATGACTGCTCCTGCCAAATCATTTCTGCACCGCAGGCGAACCATGACATCCTCTCCGCCAAACATTCCAAACATTTTGGAAGAATATTCTCCCAAATCAAAGGCTTCAAACAACTGCTGTCCTTCCCGTTTTTCCTTAAGCTGACGAAGTCGTTCCATTTTATCCACACGATAATGTTTAATTTTTTCTGCCCCGGGATCATACCCAATCAAATAATAATGCTCATCCTGCCAGGCAAGTGCCCAAGGACTGATTTGATATTCCTCTCCCCCATGGCGGTACTCTTTTTCCTTTTTCGGGGTTAGATCAAAGTAATAAAAGCCAATTTGAGTATTTTCTCCGATAGCACTGTGAATTCTGTCTACATTATAATAAATACTTTCATTCATGGTTTTCACACGATTGGCAACATACACCTGACGCTGCAAACTGCTGCCTTCAAAGGAACTGGTCATATTCTCCAATTTGCGAATCAACTCATTGCTCTTTTTCCGTGTAATAAACCGTGATGACTGCACCGCATCCACCAACAACTTCAGCTCAGCAAGCTCAAAGTCACGGCTTGCCAGATAGTATCCAAAGGTTTTTTCCTTTCTTCCTACAATATCCAAGCCAAAATGCCGCAGAGCTTCAAAATCATCATACAGGCTTTTCCGTTCTGCTGAAATCCCCTGCCGCTCCAAGGCTTCAATAATGGAAGCAATGCTCATGGGATGCTCCTCATCCGTCTGCTCCCATAAAATTTTCGCAAGATATAACAATTTTAATTTCTGATGTGCACCTCTTGCCATAAGCCCTCCTTACTGCTCCAATGCCTCATATTGAGCACGAAGCAACTGATAATACATTCCTTTTTTCTTTAATAATTCCTCGTGGGTTCCCGCCTCTTTGACCCCTTTGTCTGCAATGCACATAATACAGTCTGCCTGCTTAATAGTAGAAAGACGGTGGGCAATGACAAAGGAGGTTCTCCCCTTTAACAGCTCGTTTAATGCCTTTTGAACCGTTCGTTCCGTTTCAGTGTCAATACTGGAAGTGGCTTCATCCAGAATCAAAATTTTAGGATCAGACAGTACCACACGGGCAAAGGACAACAACTGCCGCTCTCCTGCTGACAACTCGCTCCCCCGTTCCGAAATATGGGTATCGTAGCCCTGAGGCATTTTTCTGATAAATTCATCTGCATAAATCGCCTTTGCCGCCGCCATACATTCTTCATCCGTTGCATCCAACCGACCATAGCGAATGTTTTCAATAATCGTTCCTTCAAAAATAAAACTGTCCTGCATCATAATCCCCATCTGTGAACGGAGGGAATGCAAAGTGACGCGACTGACATCGTGTCCGTCAATCAGCACCTGCCCTCCTCTTACATCATAAAATCGGCTAATCAGGTTGACAACCGTGGTTTTTCCCGCTCCCGTAGGTCCTACCAGAGCAATGGTTTCACCGCTGTTCACCTGAAAAGAAACATTATCCAAAACAGTCTGCCCTTCCTCATAACCGAAGGTCACATGAGCAAAGGTCACCTCTCCTTTTATGGGAGGCAGATTTTCGGCATCTTCCTTATCTTTAATATCAGGTTCCGTTTCCATGACATCAAAAATCCGTTCTATGTTTGCCATTGCTGTCAACATCTGATTGTATAGAATAGACATATTGTTAATGGGCTGCCAGAATCTTGTAATATAGCCCGAAAATGCAAAGATTGTGCCAAGAGTCATAGTGTTTTCTCCCAACAGTAACCAACCGACAAAATAAGTGGCTGTTGTTCCCAAAATCCCTACAATGTCTACGCAGGGGAGGAAAATTTGATTCAGCCGATATGCCTTGAGACCGGTTTTTGCACAGGCATCGTTTAACTCCTTGTAAATTTCCTCATTTTGTTTTTCACGGGTAAAGGATTGAATCATCTTAACACCCATAATATTTTCATGAACAAAGGCAGTGCGGTTTGCGGTCTTGTGATTGGTCTGCACCTGCCAGTAATGAATGGCATTTTTAAATGCAAACACCACAGCAAACAAAGGAATACAAGTAACGATGCTCACAATGGTCAGACGCACATCTATGGTCAGCATGAGAATAATAATGGCAATTAACACCACAAAATCCGTTACCAGATTGACAATACCGTCTGACAAAAGTCCGGCAAGAGCATTGATATAGTTGGTAATACGAACCAAAATTTTCCCCGTGGGTCTGTCATCAAAAAACCGAAAAGAAAGAGTTTGGATATGGGCAAACAAATCCTTTCGTAAATCATAAACCATCCAATATCCCATTTTGTTCATAAAATAACCCTTGACCGTGGTCAGCAGTGCCTGCATCCCTGTCAGGAGCAGATAGATTCCTACCGCAACGAAAACTCCGCTGATATTTTTATTGGGAATCATTTCATCCATAATGATTTTAGAAATGTAAGGTCCGCCCAGAGAGCAAACGGAGGCAACGCCCATTAAAATCAGTCCGAAAACCAGTTCTTTTTTGTATTTTCCCACATATCTGCCCACTTTTTTCAGTTGCTTAGGGTTCCATTTCTTTTCAATCTTTTCATCCTGAAAATAGGTATTTCTTGCCATCCCTACTCACCCCCTAAGATTTCTGCCGCACTGTCGCCGTACTGCTCACGGTAAATATGGGCATACCGTCCATTCAGTGCCATCAGTTCCTTATGCGTTCCTTGTTCTGCAATTCTCCCCTGATCCATCAGAATAATCAGGTCTGCATCCTGCACAGAGGAAACACGGCTCGCCACAATCAATAAAGAATGAGGATAGTCCATTTCACGGATATTTTTCAAAATCAACTGTTCTGTTTCGTTATCCAATGCGGAGGTGGAATCATCCAAAATCAAGATGGGTGCTTCCTTTACAAAAGAACGTGCCATGGAAATTCTCTGCTTCTGACCGCCGGAAAGCCCGATTCCCCTTTCTCCCACCACTGTATCGTATCCGTTCTCCATACGGGTAATAAACTCATGCGCACCTGCCTGTTTTGCAGCACTTATCACCCTTTCCTCCGAAATACTATCGTCTTGATAGGCAATATTGGAATCTATGGTATTGGAAAAGAGGAACACTTCCTGATGAACATACGATACCGCCTGTCTTAACTGCCCCAAATCATAATCACGGACATCAATCCCATCTACCGTCACCCGTCCTTGGGAACAATCGTAAAAACGGGGAATCATATTCAACAAAGAGGTTTTTCCGCTTCCGGTAACCCCTAAAATCCCCAGCTTGGTTCCCAAAGGGAGTTTGAGGGTAACATGGTCTAAAATCTTATGCCCGTCATACACAAAGCAAACATCCTCAAAGGCAATGTCCCCCTTGATTTTCTCCGCTTTTACAGGATGTTGCGGATTGGAAATGGTAGGCTCTCGTTCAAGAAAATTGAAGATTTTCTCACCTGAAACGAGGGTGTTTTGTATGGTGGTAATATAAGTAGAAATCAGGTTAATGGGGTTGGTTAAGTAGGTCACATAGGAAGAGAATGCAACAAATGTACCCATGCTGATTTTCCCTTGAATTACAAAGATACCGCCCAAAAGAAGGGTAATCATGTAAGGAAAGGCCCCTAAAACAAGCAGCTTCCAATAGTTTTTCATCCAAAGACGAGCCAGTTTGAAATAAAGGGTCGTAAATTTCAAATTTTCCTTATCAAATTTTTCTTTTTCAAATTCCTCCCGCGCAAAGGCACGGACAATCCGCACACCGTTCAGGTTTTCCTGTGCAACAGTAGATAAACGGGAGGACTGTTCCCGGATATCCACATAAATAGGACGAACATTGTTGGCGTAGCTTCTGGTGGCAAACACAACCAGAGGCAGACAAAGGTATGCCCCAAGCGTCATCAGAGGATTCATGGAAAACAGCACAACACTTGCCGCCACAAAAGAAAAAACGGATTCAAAAATAGCCGGAAAAGTAGATGCAAAAACCGTTTTGATTTGTTCTGCATCCGCAGTTAATACGGTAAGCAAATTCCCCGTTCTCGCCTTGTTGAAGGTTTCAAAGGACATCTTGAAAAACTTCTGCAAAAGCTCAGCACGCATTTGGACGACCGCATTCACTGTGTTTTTTTCCAGCAAATAATTCTTTGTAAAATTGACTCCGTGACGAACAAGCGTCACACCGACCATGCCCAAAAGAAGCGGCAACAGCAATTCTTCCTGTCCCTGCTCATAGACACGGTCAAATAACATTTTGGTCAAATAAGGATTGACCATATTAAGCCCGATCATTGCAACCGAAAGGGCATAGCAAAACAGAATTACCTTTCGATACGGCCTGAAAAATTTCCAGGCTTTCCGGAAAATTTTCATTTCCTTCACCTCGATTTGTATCTGATTTAGGTTCATTATACCATAATTACCTCATAATGTGAATTCAAAAATTCACTGTTTTCCTCGGAAATTTCAATTTGAATCCCAGAAACCGTCCTTTTTCTTCCAAATACTTAAAAATAATCACTTTCTTAGCCTTTTCCTTGCATTTTAAGCATATTTATGCTATAATAATAGAAAGAGGTGTTTTTATGATATCAAAGGAACTCATCGACTTATTGCATCAAGGGGCGAGTATTCAGCGTTGGAACGACCACTTAAGACCCCACAAGGGTTTTACGGAGCTTGACAAACAGGCACATAAGCTGTTTTATCTGTATGCTCTCAAAAAGTTTGAACCGGACAATACTCTGGATGAACAATTATTGATAGAAGGCTGTATTTTCGAATATCTTCACAGGGTACTGCTGACCGACATCAAGCCCCCTGTTTTCCATAAGCTGATGGCAGAAAAAGGAGAACAGATTAACCGCTGGGTGTTGGAGGAGCTTCGCTCTGCCTGTCAGCCCTTAAAAGGAAATTTTTATGAAAAATTCCAGACCTATCTTTTGGATCAGGAGTACGGAAAACGGGAAAAATCATTGATTTCTGCCGCACATTATCTGGCAACCGCATGGGAATTTTCCATTGTGTATCCCCTGTCCTCCTCTTTACATGATATTCAGACTGTTAAGGCGGAGATTGATGCAGAAATTGCTCAATATTTCTCCTTACCCGGTGTACAACGGTACTATGCCGATGTGAATATTAAAAATTTCCTGAATTTGGTAGGACAATTACGGTTACAACAGCGATGGGCACGGTGCTATCGGATTCCTGAAACTTCTGTGCTTGGGCACATGCTGATTGTTGCAGTGCTGTCTTATTTGTTCACCTTAGAAATTGACGGATGTCAAAAACGGCTTTGCAATAATTTTTATGGCGGACTGTTTCACGATTTACCCGAAGTGCTGACCCGTGACATTGTTTCTCCGGTCAAACGGTCGGTGGAGGGCTTGGATGACATCATCAAAGAAATTGAAAACGATGCACTGGAGAAAAAAATCTTTCCCCTGTTGCCAAAATCCTGGCATGATAAAATTCATTATTACATTCAGGAAGAATTTAAGAGTAAAATTATTGTGGACGGTACTGTCCGATATTGCTCCGGAGAGGAAATCAATAAAACATATAACAAAGAGGAATTTAATCCCCTTGACGGTGAATTGATTCGTGCCGCTGACCATCTGTCTGCTTTCATTGAAGCCTATCTTTCCATGGAATACGGTATCACATCAGATGCCTTGGTTAGCGGTCAGCATAATTTATATCCTCTGTATCAAAACAGAACCATATCAGGATTAAATCTGGAGCCCTATTTTGCTATGTTTTCAAAAACAAAATGCCCCTCAGAGTCCTGATCGGCATAAAAAAAGACAAGTTTCAGTTGAAACTCGTCTTTTTTATTGACAAATTGTTTTTATCTTCTTTTTACAATTTCCTTTTGGGATTTTACGATGCAATCCGAAGGAAATACGCCTCTCAGCGAATTCAGAGGATATACAGAGGTGTTTTTCCCGATAACTGTTCCCGGATTCAAAACGCATCCGCAACCTATATCCGCACCGTCTGCAAGTATTCCGCCAATTTTACGAATTCCCGTTTCGTACTCCTGATCGCCATGAATCACAACCGCTTTTCCGTCCGATTTTAAATTAGAGCAAATGGAGCCTGCTCCCATATGCGCACGGTTACCAAGAACCGAATCACCCACATAATTATAGTGAGGCACCTGAACTTTTTCAAGGAGCACGCAGTTTTTCAGCTCAGAGGAATTTCCTATCACACAGTTGGGCCCTGTTATTACGGAGCCTCTTAAGAATGCTCCGGGGCGTATTTGTGTCCCGTCGCCAATAATCGCAGGCCCTTCAATCACTGCTGTTGGATAGATTGTTACATCCTTCCCTACATAAACACCCTCAGATATTTCCGAAAAGCCTTCAAGTCCATTTTGGATAAGCTCATAGATATATTCCTTTATATGCGGCAATATTTCCCACGGATATTCATATGTTTCAAAAAGCTTTGCAAGGTAATCCGTTGTACAGTCAAACAGCTCTTTTGTTTTGACAAGCTTATTCAACGCTGTGCCCTCCCTTGATGATTTCATCTACAATCATTTGTGCGAATTCAATGCATTTTTCTTCGCTTTCGCTTTCAATCATAACTCTGATTACCGGCTCTGTGCCGCTCTGACGGAGAAGGGCTCTTCCCTTTCCGGCAATAAGCTGTTCTACTTTTTCTACACTTTCCAGCACAGCTTTGTCCTGAAGCACCGCACCTTTATCCTTTACCCTTATATTTTTCATATATTGCGGATAAAGTCTGACAGGGGATGCAAGCTCTGCCAAAGAAAGCTTTGAATCACAAATTTCTTCTGTAATCATAATAGCAGTTAAAATACCGTCCCCTGTTGTCGCATATTTTTTGAGTATGATATGTCCTGACTGCTCACCGCCGAGAGCATATCCCTTTTCCTGCATACATTCATAAACAAATCTGTCTCCTACAGCAGTGGTTTCGCATTTTATTCCTGCTTCTTCAAGGCTGGCAAAAAAACCGCTGTTTGACATAATCGTTGCCACAACCGTATCATGGTCAAGCATACCTCTTTTTTTCAGTCTGTTTCCCAGAATGTAAAGCATCTTATCTCCATCTACGATTTCGCCGTTACCATCAACTGCAATACATCTGTCTGCATCACCGTCGAATGCAAACCCCACATCAAGATGATTCTCCTTTACAAGCTTGCACAAATTTTCAATATGAGTGGAACCGCATTTTTCGTTAACATTCAGTCCGTTTGGCTCTGCTCCTATGACTACAGTTTGTGCTCCCAATGCCCCAAACACCGATTTTGCTATCATCCATGACGACCCGTTTGCACAATCAAGACCAATTTTTAAGTTTTTAAATGAATGAGAGGCAATAGAAATCAGATAACCGAGATATCTGTTTCTTCCCGATGAATAATCGATAATACAACCGATTCTTTCTCTTGAGGCAAGAGGTAAATCCTCTCCCATAATACCAAGGGATGCAAGGTCACCGTCAAGATATGCTTCAATCAAAGCGGTTGTTTGATCATCCAGCTTTTCGCCAAATTGGTTGATAATCTTAATTCCGTTGTCATAAAAGGGATTGTGGGAGGCAGTTATCATAATTCCGCAGTCAAACTCCTCCTGCCGTGTCACATAAGAAACACTTGGAGTTGTTGTAACATGGAGCATATAGGCATCTGCTGCCGATGCGGTTATCCCTGCAACAATGGAATATTCAAGCATATAGCTTGACCTTCTGGTATCCTTACCGATTACAATTTTCGGTCTGTAGTTGCTCTTTTTACAACCCGATAACGGTGATGAGTAATACCACCCTAAAAATCGACCTACTTTATAAGCTTGCATTGATGTTAAGGTTACATTTGCCTCTCCTCTGAATCCATCTGTGCCGAAATATTTATTTCCTTTCGCTTTTTCGGTCTTTTGAGGAATTTTCACATCCTCGAGAAGAAGGCTGTCTGTTGAAATTTTAAACAATTCACACAATTGAAGAACTTTATCGATCTGGGGAAGTGCCTGATCCATTTCCCACTTTGATACCGATTGTCTCGAAACATCCAGGTGTTCTGCTAACTGTTCCTGTGACATTCCCGCCATGATACGAAGATTTGCTATTTTTTCACCTATTTTCATTGAAATCAACGCTCCTTATCTCTTTATTATATTCATAATATCAAAGGCAATTCACATTATCAACCAACTTTTCTTTGAAAATTTTGCAACCTGTGGTTGCCTTTTATTTTATCATAAGAAAAGAAAGAAGTCAATCATCCATTTATAGCCTTGCCTTTTTACAGAAATACTGAATCATTTAGATACTGTTGGTTTTTAGTGATATTCCTTCTTCGGTGGGGTGATATTATATTGATTCCTTTCACTTTCCGAAGGAAAATACCACTGCCCTCAGGGCAATACAACTGAAAAGACGACTTGCCTGAGCAAGTCGTTTTTTCTTGGAAAGCAAAACCATAAAGATATTTTAATTTTAGCTAAATTTTGCACTATCGTGCAAAGCGAAATTATTGCTTCGCAATAGCTAAATAACTCCTACGGGGTAGCTAAATTAAATTCGCCATAAGCTGACCGAAGGTCAATTTAGCTACGAAGTAATTTAGCATGCGTTAGCACATTTAGCTCGCCACAAGGCGAATTTAGCTGAAAAAAGCACCGACAAAGTCGATGCTTTTTTCTGGTACGCCTGACGCGATTCGAACGCACGACCTTCAGAGTCGGAGTCTGACGCTCTATCCAACTGAGCTACAGGCGCAAATATATTGTTGAAAGGGGCCAAAGCCCCTTGAACAATCTTTTTATTGAATGGTAGAACGGAAATACTCGATTGTTTTCTTCAAGCCTTCCTCCAACACAACTTCCGGCTGCCAACCAAGCTCATTCTTCGCTCTGGTAATGTCAGGCTTTCTTTTGCAAGGGTCATCCTGAGGCAACGGCTCATAAATAAGCTTTGACTTACTTCCTGTCAAATCCAACACCATTTGGGCAATTTCCTTAATGGTCATTTCTCTTGGATTTCCAAAATTAACAGGACCGATGACGGTTCCTTCCATCATGGCAATCATGCCGCGAACCAAATCACTGACAAAACAGAAGGAACGAGTTTGCTCGCCGGTGCCGTAAATGGTAATATCCTGACCGCGAAGAGCCTGAACAACAAAGTTACTGACCACTCTTCCGTCATTTTCCAGCATTCTCGGACCGTAAGTATTAAAAATACGAATCACACGGATATCAACACCGTACTGACGGTGATAATCAAAAAATAAGGTTTCTGCGCAACGCTTTCCTTCATCATAGCAGGAACGGATGCCGATTGGGTTTACATTCCCCCAATAGCTTTCCACTTGAGGATGAACCTTCGGATCCCCGTACACCTCGCTGGTAGAAGCCTGCAAAATCTTTGCATTGCTTCGCTTTGCCAGTTCCAGCATATTGGAAGCGCCCACCACATTTGTATTGATCGTCTTTACAGGATTGTACTGATAATGCACCGGGGACGCAGGACACGCCAAATTATAAATTTCATCAATTTCCACATCAATAGGATTGATAATATCATGACGGATAATTTCAAAATATGGATTGTTCATCAAATGAGCAACATTTTCTTTTCTGCCGGTAAAAAAATTGTCAAGACAAATAACCTCACATCCACGACGTAACAGCTCTTCACACAAATGAGAACCGATAAAACCGGCACCGCCTGTAACTAACACTCTTTTTCTGGACAACTGCCTTCACTCCTACTCGCTTTTCTGGTTTTTCACTTCTATTTTATATCCTTTGGATTGATAAATCACGGACAGCAGAATCAATATTCCCACCACAGGGAAACGCCAGGCACTTGCCTTCAGACTGTTCCAAAAAGACCATAGCCTTAACTTATAAAAGCCACCCACACTGCCCAGATTCTTTTTAATATGGTAATTTCCGCGCCCTCGGGTAATCTGCCAGCGCAGAAACCCTCGCAAGTCACCACGTTCCACATGATACACAATCTGCTCTTTATTATACCATATCTTTTCTGATTTTGCAACTATTTTTTTAGAAAAATAGGTGTCTTCGCCACCGGGAACGGGAAAAGTGGTATTAAAACGTTCCATATCATCAAAAAACCTTTTTCGGATTGCGAGATTACAACTGCTGATACTGTCGGTATATCCCTTTTCGTCTACCTTCCACACCTTATCAAACCCTAAAATTCCGCCTCCCGGAAAACCTAAATATGCCACACAAGTACCAAAAAAGGTCTTGGTTTTTGTAATGGTGTTTCCCATAATTACATTTTCATTTTCCAGGCCCTTCATCACCTGTGACAATGTTTCGGGTGCCAATTCACAATCCGAATCGGTAAAAAATAAATATTCGCTGTCGCTAAGCTCTGCTCCTCGATTGCGGCATTTTGCAGGCCCTCCGTTTTGGGGCATCCGTTCTACCCGAAATCTGGAGTCTTGAAGCATTTGGTAATGGTCAAATTGAGAGCAGTCATCCACTATCATCACTTCAAACTCCTGATGAGTCTGATTGAGTAAGGATTGATACAATACGGACAAATGCTCCTCCGAGGTATTATAAGAGGGTACAATTACACTGACTTTCATTGTTTTATCCTTTCTATTCTGCACCTTTTCCGGTCAGAACCGTCCAAACGGTACGAAACAATATTTTCATATCAAGAGTTAAGGACCAATGGTCGATATACTGCACATCCAAAGTATAAATCTCTTCAAAATCAGTAATATCGTTTCTTCCGCTGACCTGCCACAGTCCGGTCAAGCCAGGTTTAATGGAAAGTCTTCTGCGGTGGTATCGTTCATACTCCGCTACCTCATCCACCGTAGGCGGACGGGTTCCCACCAGACTCATATCTCCACGAAGCACATTCCAGAACTGGGGAAATTCATCCAAGCTGGTTTTTCTCAAGAATTTTCCCACAGGCGTTATGCGAGGGTCATTTTTCATTTTAAATACTGCCCCGCTCAGCTCATTTTGCTCTTTTAATTCTTCTAACTTTTGGTCCGCATCTTCAACCATGGAACGGAATTTGTACATTTGAAAAATTCTGCCGTTTTGCCCCACTCGCTTATGAGAATAAAAAACAGGTCCGGGAGAGGTCAGTTTAATAAGGGGTGCAACTACAATCGACAAAAGCCCTGTTACAATCACACCGAACAATCCGCCAACAATGTCTAACGTCCGTTTCAACAACAGCTGACTTTGATTTAGGGATACTGTGTGGAAGGTCAGCATGGGAACATCCCCCAAAAAGCTCAATTCCGTTTTGGAAAGGGCCAAATCATACCAATCCAAAAGCAATCTTGCAGTAACCCCCAATTCCTCGCATTTTTGTAAGTAAGGCTCAACATTCCCTGCCCAATCCTTAGGCAAGAAAAAGAACACCTGATCTGCAGTATGTTGAATAACCAATTCCTGTAAATGCTCTACGTTTCCCAGTTCCGACTCATCTGTCAGACTCACATATCCTACCACATGAAAAATCAAATCCTGTTCCTGACGGATTTTTTCCATGGTTTCTTTTACTTTTTCCGGATCCCCCACCGCCAGTACACGGGTTGCTCCTATATTACCTTTAATTTTTGCAGTAAAAAACCGACGAAGTACCAGTTTTTCTACAAATAAAAAACAAAAATCTGTTCCTAAAAACAGGAAAAATAAAAGTCTGCTGAAGGCATCGTCCCTTGTTAAAAACACAGTAGAAGAAGAAATCAACCCACAGATTCCAAAGGCCTTTAATAACCTAAGGCGCAAATGCTTGGTGGTCTTTTTTGCATCATAAAAGCCAAACAGATACAATGAAATAAACATACTTGGAATAAATATCAGCAAAATCCATGTATAGGAAAGCAGACCAAACAGAGGATTCTCCGTTTGAAAAATCTGACTTCTGATGAAGTAAGCCACTAAAAATGCAATGACTGTCAAAGAAAAGTCAATCAGCCCAATCATCATATTCACTGCTTTTTCCGTTGATTGCATCTATTTTCTGTTCCTTTCTGCTATGGTTTGATAATGTGTAAGCAGTTCTGCACCTGTCTTTTCCCAGCTAAGCTCCTCCGCTCGCCTTTTTCCTGCAGCAATTAACTCACTATTTTCATAGGCATTGACAATTCCTTTCGCAAAGGAGGCTGCATCCTCAGGGGGACAAAGAATCGCCCCGTTTGCCAACACTTCTGGCAAGGACGCACAATTCGATGCCACAACCGGTACACCATAGCTCATTGCCTCTATGGGCGGTAATCCAAAGCCCTCATAAAAAGAGGGAAACAAAAACACCTTCGCTTTTTGGTACCAACCTGCAAGCTGATGTTCATTGCAATATCCCGTAAACCGAATCCTGTCTTTAAAAGGACTGTTTTTGGCATAATCAAAAATGGGTTCATATCGCCATCCCGGCTTCCCTGCTATGACCAAGGGAAGGGAAAAATCAGAATTTTTCTTCCACAAAAGCTCCATTGCCTTGATAGCGGTTATCTGATTTTTTCTGGGTTCGATGGTTCCTACGCACAAGACACAGGGCTCTCCCCCCTCACCCTCTTTGGAAGGGGGTTCTGTTCCCAACAACACGGGAATCACCTTTTCCTCGGAAATCGTTACATACTTCAATAACTCCCGCTTGGTAAATTCCGAAACAGTAATCACCCCTGCGGCACGCTTGCAAGAAAGAGGCAGCAGGGTTTTTTTAGTAACACTCATGGATTTTGTAAAGTAGTCCTCCGACGCAAAAAAGCTCACATCATGCACCGTTACACAAATAGGGGCGTTTACTTTTTGCAAGGGAGTTACATAATCCAAAAAATGAATCAAATCATAGTGTTCTCGATTTAACATTGTTTTAAATCGGGTCAGTTCAAACAGCAACCGTTTTTTACTGGAAGAAAAATTGCCCGGAGCCACAAATTTCATCTGCTCCGAGTCGGAAAACAAGTGCTTTACCGAACCATTGACATAGACGGTAAACTGATGCTCTCCCGAATTTTTTTGCAGCTCCTGAATGACATGCCATGCATAGTTGCCGACCCCCGCTTTTGTTTCCGACATAGTCAGGGCATTGAGGGCAATCTTCATTTTCCTGCCTCCTCCAATGCTGCATTGACTGCTGCGGTAAAGCTTTTATCAAATTCATCCTTGCAGAATCTCAGGGCGTTTTCACGAATTTTTCCCTTTGAGAAAGTCATGGATTCAAACCGCACAATAGCATCACATAAGGAATCTACCGTTTGTTCTTCAAAAAAGATTCCTGTTTCGCCGTTCTTGACCGTTTCTAGTGCTCCGCCTTTGCCGTAAGCAATGACAGGTCTTCCGCAGGCTTGTGCTTCTACAGGTGTAATACCAAAATCTTCCTCACCCGGAAATAGAAACGCTTTGCAGTTTTGATAATATCGACGCAGATCCTCATCAGAACACCGTCCCACAAAAGTAGTGTTTGTGCCTGCCATCTTACGCAGTTTCCTTTCTTCTCCTCCTGTCCCTGCCACAATCAATTTCCGTCCCAACCGTTCGCAGGCTGAAATGGCCAAATCAATCCGTTTATAAGCAACAAAACGGGATGCAATAAAATAATAATCCTCCGTAGGTTGTTCAATGGGTGTGTAAAATTCCGTATTGCCAAAGGGATAAACAACCGTACTGTCCCTCCGATAATGCTTTTTAATCCGTCGGCTGACATTTTTGGAATTTGCCATAAAGGCATCCACCCGCATGGAAGAAAGGGCATCCCACATTCTGATTTTATGCATAAAATGGGGAATCAACCACCGAAACAAGGGGGAGGCATGATTTTTATATTCAAAATAAAAGTCCCAGGCATAGCGCATGGGAGTTGCGCAAAAGCACACATGCACCGCATCCGCACGGGTCAGCACACCTTTGGCACAGCAGGTAGAAGAAGAAATCACCAAATCATATTCGGACAAATCAAAGGACTCCACCGCTTTTGGAAAAAAGGGCAGATATTTATTGTATAATTTGTCTGCAAAGGGAAACTTCTGAATATAAGAAGGCCGCACATTGGAAAATACCTTGCCCATGGTTTTTTCACGGAAAACTACCGTATAAATAGGTGCGTCGGGATAAAGCTCTGTAATCCGCTTTAACACTTGCTCCGCACCTCCAAAATTTGTCAACCAATCATGTACAATCGCAATTTTCATACCTTTTCTCCTATCATTCATTGTATATTTCAAATACCTTATCTGCTGCCTGTTCCCAGGTGAATTGTTTCACACGCTCAAACCCTCGCCTCGTACAGGTTTCACGCAAATTCGTATCGCTCAGAATCCGTTCCATAGCATCTGCCAGTTGCTCCGAATCCTTAGGGTTCACCAAAACAGCCGCACTTCCTGTTACTTCGGGCATACAAGAACAATCAGAAGTAATCACAGGCACACCACATGCCATGGCCTCAAGAGGCGGAATCCCGAACCCTTCATATAGGGAGGGAAACACAAAGGCTTTCGCTCCGGAATACAGCTTTGGTAAATCCTCTGAGGGCAGGTACCCTGTAAATATCACATCCTGCTCCAACCCGTATTCCTTCACTTTTTCAAAAATAACATCATATTCCCAACCTCGGGCACCACCAAGCACCAGCTTGCAATCCCCGATGTTTGGTTTTGCAATTTTATATCCTTCCAACAACCCAAGCAGATTTTTCCGAGGCTCCAATGTGCCCAAATATAAGAAGTAATGCTCGGGCAGTCCTGAGAGTCTCTCTGTTACGGGACGGAATCGCTTTTGATTGACTCCGTTATATACCACCCGAATTTTTTCTTTGGGCAGATTCATCTGGTCAATCAATTCCTGTTTCACTGTTTCCGACACGGTAATAATAACATTTGCATCCTGACAGGACCGTTCCAAATGCATTTTCAGTCTTCTGTAGTTTTGTTTTTCCATGGTTTCCGGAAAATTTAAATACACCAAATCATGAACCGTATTCACAATTTTCCCCGGCACCCTTGGAGGAACCACAAAATTAAAAAAATGATAAATATCTGCAGTTGTATCAAACACCCGTCCCAATCCAAGACGGGGCAGCTTGTTCCACAGTTCTACATAAATCCCATAGGGAAGAAGATTGTTTTGTACAATTTCCGTTTTAGGAATCCGTTCTCCCAATATTTTCGCACTGCCCCGCCGTTTTAAAAAATCATATAACAGCAAGGTGCAGTCCAATTCTTCACGCCCGCAAAGTCGGGAAGCAATCTCCAAAGCATGAACTCCCACACCGCTTAATCGGGGAGACGCAATAGGATACGCATCAAAGGCAATTTTCAAAGGAATCACTCCTGTTCCTTTCGTTCATAATCCATTTTACGCACACGATACTGCACGTCCTCAATCAATTTCCGATTGGCAGA
>JAZURC010000137.1:0-2641 GCA_045606005.1 Clostridia bacterium | reverse complement strand
TAATATCCTGATTGGGAGCCTTCATAATGACGTCACGAACAAAGTTGGTAGGAAGGGTACGGTAAGATACCAGAAGCTTTCCAAATTGCTCCAATTCATCGTGGTTTGGCAATTTTCCAAATAATAACAAATATACCGTTTCTTCAAAGCCAAATCGGCTATCATTCATAAAGCCCTGTACCAAATCATGAATATCGCAGCCGCGATAGTAAAGTTCTCCCTCACAAGGGGCATCGTTTTTTGAAGAAATAATGGTAGAAATTTCTGTAAGACCTGTCACAACGCCTTTTCCGTCCAAATCTCGTAAGCCCCGCTTTACCTGATGAACCTGATAAAGTTGGGGGTCAATATTACTGTTTTGTTTACAAAGCTCTGCCAAAGAATAAATTTCCGGAGTAATCGCCGAATAGTTTCTCATGTAAAATTCTCCTTGAAATAAAATTTTTTCTAATAGTATTATATCCCATTTTGATATTTCAGTCAAGGGAATTTTCCTTTGCAGAATATTTTTTGCAATAATTTCACCAAAAAGAGTTTTTTGAAAAAATATTTTGAAAAACTCTTGACTAATTTGCGAAAATATGGTATTATTATTTGTACTTGGGTACGAAAAGGCTTATTTTTTATGTTCAAATTTCGTATTTACTCGGTAGAAAGTAGGTAGGAGGTGCACCGATGAGAGTAAAAATTACATTAGCTTGCACAGAATGCAAACAGAGAAATTACAACACTATAAAGAACAAGAAGAATACTCCCGACAGACTGGAGTTGAGCAAGTATTGCAGATTCTGCAAGAAGCATACAGCTCACAAAGAAACCAAATAGTTTATTTTAGGCAGGAGGGATTCATACCATGTCAGCAGCTGCGGAAAAAATGAATTTATTTCAAAAAATCGGAAGATACTTCAAAAGTGTTTGGGCAGAACTGAAAAAGGTAATCTGGCCCAGCTTCTCTAAAGTGAGAAAGGATACTACAGTTGTTTTGATTTCCATCATTATTGTAGGTCTTTGTCTTGCAGCTTTGGACTGGGTGTTCGGTCTGGGACTGAAAGCACTGTTGAATTTAGCTTAATTTAGAAAGCAAAAGGAGGTGCGGAGGCCAACCGGCTTCCTGCAACAATGGCAGAGAACGCAAAATGGTATGTGGTTCATACCCTGACGGGATATGAAAACAAAGTAAGAGACGGCATTGAGTTGACCGCAAAAAACCGCAACATGGAAGATTTGGTGGTTGATGTTCAGGTTCCAATGGAAGAGGTTGTGGAAATGAAGGATGGACAAAAAAAGGTATCTATCCGAAAAAAATTTCCAACCTATGTCATGGTCAAAATGGTAATGACGGACGAAACATGGTATATTGTCCGTAATACCAGAGGTGTGACCGGGTTTGTTGGACCCGGAAGTAAGCCTGTGCCTCTGACTGATGATGAAGCGGCAAATATGGGTATTGAAACAAAAGTGATTTCCATTGATTATCATGAGGGTGATAGCGTGAAGGTGGTAGATGGACCTTTGGAAAGCTTCATTGGCGTGGTAGAAGAAATCAGCATGGAAAAGAAAAAGGTTCGTGTCTGTGTTTCTATGTTTGGTAGAGAAACTCCGGTTGAACTGGAATTTAATCAGGTGGAACTTTTGGTATAATCTGCTTTGGACAAGCAGAATTGATAAGATAATATTCGGCATCGGCCGTTTATTATAGGTGGGAGGAACGGATGAACCGTTCCGCCATTTACCACATTTTAAGGAGGTGCAATAAACTATGGCTCAAAAGGTTGTTGGTTTCATTAAATTGCAAATTCCTGCCGGTAAAGCAACTCCGGCACCCCCTGTTGGTCCTGCACTGGGTCAGCACGGTGTAAACATTATGGGATTTTGTAAGGAATTCAACGAAAAGACAGCAAAGGATGCCGGTCTGGTAATTCCTGTTGTCATCACAGTGTATGCGGACAGATCTTTCTCTTTCGTGACAAAGACTCCTCCCGCTGCTGTACTGATTAAGAAGGCTTGTAAAATCGATAAGGCTTCCGGCGTGCCGAACAAAACCAAGGTGGCAAATATCACTAAGGATGCAGTTCGTCAGATCGCTGAAACCAAAATGCCCGACTTGAATGCTGCTGATATTGCTGCAGCTATGAGCATGATTGCCGGAACGGCAAGAAGTATGGGTATTGTTGTTGTAGACTGAGATTTATAAGTCAAATCCTTCGCCGAAGTTTTCTTTTGCGGGAAGAAGCTTTAGGTGTGCGAAGAAAATCCCGTAATCTTGTGGGAGGAATCGGAAAGGTTCCGTGTTACCACGAAAGGAGTAGAGCAATTTGAAAAGAGGAAAGAAATATCAAGAAAGTGCAAAACTGATTGATAAAAGCAAATTATATGATCCTGCAGAAGCAGTTGATCTGGTTGTAAAAACCGGTAAAGCGAAGTTTGACGAAACCGTTGAAGTTCATGTAAAGCTGGGTGTTGACTCCAGACATGCTGATCAGCAGGTAAGAGGTGCAGTTGTCCTGCCTCACGGAACAGGTAAAACTGTTCGTGTTTTGGTATTTGCCAAAGGCGAAAAAGAAGCAGAAGCTCAGGCTGCAGGTGCTGATTTCGTAGGTGCAGAGGATATGGTGCAGAAAATCCAGAGCGAAAACTGGTT
>JAZURC010000136.1:0-3727 GCA_045606005.1 Clostridia bacterium | reverse complement strand
GTCATGGAGGTTGTAGAACAATTTGCCAATAACCGTCGCAAGGAATTGGATGAAAACAGATTTTATACCGGAACAATCATACCTCAGACCGCTTTGAGATATATGGGAATCCGTGCCGGAAACGACGGAATGGATTTGGGTATCGGTGAAATCTATTTTGTTTATTATACAGACAAAACCAAAGACGAAATCAATGCAGAATTTAAGGAATTTGAAAAAGTGCTGGAAGAACGTCTTGCTCCCCTTGGAATTGTGGGAGACGGCTTTCAGCCTGCTACAAGATTCTTTCATTATGTATTTTGCGAGCCCGATAGCGAAGATATTACTATTATGCTGGAAGCTTCCAAAGAGGCAACAGGGAAGGAACCTATCGTATGCGGTTCTTGTCTTTCTGACCTTTCTGTTATTTCAAAATATGGAAGCAGCCGCGCCTACGCATTTGGAGAGGGCCGCGATTTTAGCGAAGAAGGCGGTTCACATCAGCCTAATGAGTATATCGAATGTGACAGATTTGTGGAATATACAAAAACAATGGCGGCGTATATCTTAAAGATTTTGGGATAAAGGAGAAAAAGAAAATGGCAGATGTTGCAACATATGATAGCAATTTCAAAGTCGAAACCAAAATAGACAAAAAGGATATTAGTTTTTATAATATTGACAAAGCACCGTTTACGGTTCATGGAATTTTCAAGGAAAACGGGAAATACAGACGTATGCCTGAAAGTGATGCAAAAAAGGTAAGTGACCGTATTGCTTTTTTCCATACAAATACTGCAGGCGGCAGAGTGAGATTTATTACTGACAGCCCTTATGTTGCCATTCATGCTAAAATGGATACTTTGGGGAAAATGCCCCATTTTGCATTGACCGGTTCGGTTGGGTTTGATTTGTATGTAGATAATGAATATTCCAGAACCTTCGTGCCACCGTTTGATATCGAGGACGGTAATGAAACGGGTTATGAAACGATCATAGAATTTACAGATAGCACACAAAGACAACTCATGATTAATTTTCCTTTGTATTCCAATGTAAAAGAGTTGTATATCGGATTACAAGATGGGTCATTATTGAAAGAGGCTAAGCCCTATAAAAATAAAAAACCTATCGTATATTATGGTTCCTCCATTACCCAGGGAGGATGCGCATCAAGACCCGGTATGGTTTATCCTGCAATTATTTCGAGAAGATTTGATTGCGATTATATCAATCTTGGTTTTTCGGGAAGCGCAAAGGGAGAAGACGAAATAGCTGAATATATCAAAAACTTAGATATGTCAGTTTTTGTTTATGATTATGATTATAACGCACCCTCTGTTGAACATCTTGAAAACACTCACGAAAGAATGTTTCGGATCATCAGGGAAAAGCAACCGCTTTTGCCTGTAATCATAATGTCCCGCCCAAAGTATTTTTTAACGGATGATGAAAAAGAAAGACGGCGCGTCATTGAAACAACCTATCGTAATGCGATTTCGGCAGGAGATAAAAATGTATATTTTATTGACGGAGGGGCGCTGCCCGAACTTTGTGAAAATTCGCGAACAGTAGACGGTTGTCGTCCAACCGATTTTGGCTTTGCCTCTATGGCTAAGGCGGTGGGAGATGTTGTTGAAAAAATCAACTGTATCTAAACCATTTAAATATTTTAAAGAGAAGGAGAATCTTTATGAATAAGTACATAGGGAATTTAACACAAATTTTTGGAGTAGAGGAAATGCGACTGACCGGAGGGAAAGGCGATGGTATGCGCATGCTGTATGTGAGAAATGGGAAAGGGCTTGAGTTCTGGGTTTCCCTTGACCGTTGCGCAGACATTACAAGACTTAGTTTAAACGGTAGCAATTTTAGTTTTATTTCTGCCTGCGGATATGTCTCTCCCGATTACTATGACGATGAGGGAGCCGGTTTTTTAAAATCCTTTACAGCGGGATTTTGCACGACTTGCGGACTCACGGCAGTGGGAAGTCCTTGCGTTGACGACGGTGAGCAACTTCCCCTTCACGGAACCATATCCAATACTCCTTGTGAAAATTTTTCATACGTCATTGATGATCATAACATTCGTATCAGAGCAACGGTACGGGACACACGCATCTTTGGTCACAAGCTTGTACTCGAAAGAGAATATGAGGTGTCTCTTGATGAAAACAAATTTACCATGACGGATACGGTTAAAAATATAGGGTCAAAGGAAACACCCTATGAAATTTTGTATCACTGCAACATGGGGTATCCCCTTTTGTGCGAAGATACGGAAATAAACATTCCATCAAGCGAAGTTATTCCGCGAAATGAACATGCCCGTACGGGACTGGATAACTGTCTAAAGGTAGAGCCTCCCCGGGCAGATTATGAAGAAATGTGTTTTTATCATAAACTTCCCAAGCAGGCAGAAGTGAGCATATACAATCCCAATCTCAAAAAAGGCATGAAGATGAGTTTCAATACAAACGAGCTCAAATGCTTTACCCAATGGAAAATGCTGGGAGAATATGACTATGTCATGGGGCTTGAACCGGGAAACTGCACTCCTGATGGCAGAGATGTTATGCGGGAAAAGGGAATGCTTGAATTCATAAAACCGGGAGAATCAAAAACACAGACATTACATTTTGAATTGATTGGGTAACAAACCCCTTGGTTTCACAAAAAATATGCATCCAAACCATGAAAAGGTGGTATCATGAAAGAGAAACTATGGAAATGGTTCCCTCTTTTGGGAGCAATGCTGGTATTTTTGCTGTCGGCGGTAGTGTTGACCAAAGATACCGGCCTTGCTAACAACGGGGATTTTTACCGTGTTATGAAGGTGAATCGGATTGCGTTTTCCGACGATACCAATCAGGCATGGCAATATCAATCGGATTATGTAATGGAACTGGAGGGACAAAACTTTTTTGACCGGCTGGCTTCTACCTGGTCGGTTGCACAGGAGGAATTGTATGATTCCCCTCAGTTTGTGTTGGTCAAAATGGCAAAGAGTATCAGTTTTTTCACTAATTCTGTCATCAATGCACCGGTTGAAATTTTTCGGATTGAGGTGTTAAGCGGAATTTATCTGTTTTTGTTTGCTTTTGGGGCATGGGGGATTTTGTCCTTTTTTCAACAATGGAGAACAAGGCTTTGTGCCTTGTTTTTGCTCTTGTTTGTCTTTTGTGACATGGGATATTTACTGTATCTCCATTCCTTTTACGGGGAAGCATTGCAGTTTTTGTGTATAATGATTCTGATAGGGGCATTGCTTCATTTAACCAAAAAACCGTCTGTCGGATGGTTTTTGGTGCTCCTTATCAGCGTCTATTTTCTGGCGGGAGCCAAGCTTGCAAACATTCCGTATGCCCTGTGTATTTTACTTGCGGGAATGCTGTTGGTGAGAAAAAGAAAATGGTTGTTTCTTCCTGCATTGGTGACAGGAATTTTGATTGTTATGCTTCTTGGTTCCATTCCCGATTGGATGAACCATGACACTACTTACCAATCTGTCTTTTTCGGTATTTTAAAGGAAAGTCCTACTCCCGAGAAGGATGTGGCAGAATTGGGATTACCGGCAGAATATGAGGCACTTCAGAATACCCATGCCTATTTTGAGGAATATCCCATTGACATTACATCAGAAGAATTTCAAACCCACTTTTTTGACCAAATCGGGAAAGGGGATGTGGTTGGTTTTTACTTAAAGCATCCGATACGATTTGTTCAGAAACTGTCACGGGCCATTTCT
>JAZURC010000135.1:0-8403 GCA_045606005.1 Clostridia bacterium | reverse complement strand
ATTGGATTTGTTCACCCTTCTTTAAAAGAAAAAATGAATTTTTCATGTCCCATTCCCAACTATATGAAAACCATTTTGGAACGGTTACGAAAGGCTGTGAGATAGCATATGCCACAAAAAAACGAGATTCTGACATTGACCGCCCATGGCTATACCAGCGAAGGAGAAGGTGTTTGCCGTGCAGACGGATTTGTAGTCTTTGTATCAGGAATGCTCAAAGGAGAAACTGCGCGGGTTCAGTTGTTAAAAGTGAATAAAACTTATGCTTACGGAAAAATAACCGAGCTCATAGAGCCTTCTCCTGAGAGAAGGCCTTCGGATTGTGCTTCCTATCCCCAATGCGGTGGGTGCAGATTAAGGCATATGTCTTATGAGGAGGAGCTTCGGTTTAAAAAACAGTTGGTTACAGATGCCGTAGAGCGAATCGGCGGATTGGATGTAATGGTGGCAGACGTAGTCCCGTCACCCGGCCATACCCATTATCGGAACAAAGCCCAGCTCCCCGTGGGAACGGAGCAGGGAGAACCTTCGGTTGGCTTTTTTGCAGCCCGTTCTCATCGGTTGGTGTCTTGTGAAAATTGCCTGATTCAGGATGAACGAACGGATGCGGCATCAAAAGCTTTAGTGGAATATATGAAGGAAACAGGAGCCGATGCGTATGACGAAAAGACGCATCGGGGCTTGATTCGCCACCTATATCTTCGTTATGGAACGGAAAAAACCATGGTTTGTGTGGTAACAAACGGGAAGAAACTACCAAATCCTGAGCTGCTTTGCGAAAAAATGCAAAATGCTTTGGGAGAGGCTGTTACGGTAGTGCAAAATATAAATTGCGATAAAACCAATGTGGTTCTTGGAAAAGAGATGATTCCTCTTTTTGGAGACGGTACCCTTACGGACCGTTTGTGCGGACTGGAATTTCTGATTTCTCCTCATTCCTTTTTCCAGATTAACCATGCCCAGACGGAACAGTTATATCAAAAGGCTTTGGCATTATCCGGTGTAACGGACAGGGACACAGTTTTGGATTTATACTGCGGAATCGGTACCATGACCCTGCTCTTTGCAAAGAAAGCAAAGGAGGTCTATGGCATTGAAATTGTGCCTCAGGCGGTGGAGAATGCCCGTGAGAATGCAAAAAGAAACGGGATTAGAAATGCTACCTTTTTCTGCGGTGATGCAAAAGAAGCGGTGGTGCGATTCAAAGAAACACCTATTGATGTGGTAGTCATTGACCCGCCACGCATGGGCTGTTCACCCCAACTTATTGAAACAATCTTACACATTGCACCCAAGAGGATTGTGTATGTTTCCTGTAATCCCGCAACCCTTGCCCGGGATATGAAATTATTTTCCGAATCGGGATACAGTGGGAAGGATGTGTACCCTTACGATATGTTCCCAAGAACTTCTCATGTGGAATCAGTTACAATGCTTCAGCAAGAAAGTTAGCCTTGTGTCAAGTGAAAACAGGGAAGAAGTATTCATAATCGAAATATACCTTGAATATGATATTGGAAAAAAGGCAGGAGGAAAACCATGAATCCTATTGTGATTTACAAAACCAAATACGGCTCTACAAAAACCTACGCTCAATGGATTGGAACGGCTCTTCGTTGTCCTGTACGGGATGCGAAAGAGGTGAAGGTGGAGGAGCTGGGTGAGTATGATACTGTGATTTACGGAGGTGGTTTGTACGCCGAGGTGATTAACGGTGTGACTCTGATTACCAAAAACATGGAGAAACTTCAAGGGAAAAAGCTAGTGGTGTACACAACAGGGATTACCCCTCTTAAGTATCGGGATTATTACGATAAAATGGTGATAGAAAAGAATTTCAAGCCTGACACGAGAGAGAAAATTAAGGTGTTCAATTTTATGGGGAAAATGATTTTAGACGAACTTTCCCCGGTTCACAGAACGGCGCTGAAAACATTAAAAAAGCTGATGTCCTCCAAGAAAGACCCAACAGAAATGGAACAGCTTTTGGTTACATTATGTGACGCAGATGGAGATTTTTCAGAGAAGGATGCAATTAACGAGTTGCTCGAATATGTCAAATAAATGGTGAGAAAAATGAAGGGGATTTTAACAGGAAATCAGTTGAAAATAATTGCATTGATTGCCATGACGATAGATCATTTGGGTATGGAATTATTTCCGGAGCTGACCATACTGCGAATTGTTGGAAGACTGGCGTTTCCGATTTTTGCTTATATGATTGCAGAAGGATGTGTCTATACTAAAAACCGAAAACGCTATCTGGGTATGATGGCAGGCTTGGCGGTTTTATGTCAGCTTGTGTATTTTTTTGCTGAAGGTTCCTTGTATCAGTGTATTTTAGTGACATTTTCCTTATCCATTGGATTGATTTATCTGATTGATTATACATTGGAAAAACGAGAGGGAATGGGAATTATTTTACTTTGCATTTTTCTGATGGGAGTTTTCTTTGTGACAGAGCTTTTGCCTGAAAAACTGCATAATACCAATTTCAAGATAGATTACGGTTTTTGGGGTGTGCTGGTTCCTATATTCATTTATCTGTCCAAAACAAAACAGGGGAAATTTCTAATGGCAGCAATCGGACTGGCTCTTGTTGCCTTGTCTTTAGGAGGTATCCAGTGGTATTCTCTGATTTCGTTGCTTTTTCTTGCGTTATATAACGGAAAACGGGGAACATGGAACATAAAATATTTGTTTTACATATATTATCCCCTGCATTTAGTATTGATTCATTTGATTTCAAGGATTGCGATATAAATAATTAAAGAGGCTATAGCAAAATGATTTTGTTTTGCTATAGCCTCTTTTTTCATCATTATCCCAACAATACATCACTGATCAGCATAACGCAAAATCCAATCAGCAGAGCATAAGTAGCATTTCGTTCATGACCATGGGCATGAGTTTCGGGGATCATTTCATCGCTGATGACATAAAGCATAGTTCCGCCTGCAAAAGCAAGTGCAAAGGGAAGAATTGCCGAGGAAAAGCTGACTGAAAAATAGCCCATTAAGGTTCCGACAACTTCTACCAAGCCTGTGATCATGGCACATAGAAAGGTTTTGGAGGGTTTCACACCCGCAGCAAGCATGGGACCAATGATTACCATTCCTTCCGGAATGTTTTGCAATGCGATTCCGCCTGCAATCATCAGAGCCTTGGAAGTGTTTCCTGAACCAAAGCCAACTCCGGCGGCAATTCCTTCAGGAAGATTATGAATGGCAATGGCGGCAACGAACAACAAAACCTTACTTAAATCTGCGTTATTGTGTTCCTCACTGTCACTTCCCATTAGCTTATGAAGATGAGGAACCAATTTATCAATCAGGTTCAGGCAAAGTGCACCTGCGAAAATGCCGATTATGGTAATGGGTAATCCGTAATTTCCGCCGTAATCAAGGGAGGGAAGAATCAGACCCAACACTGCTGCAGCAAGCATAACTCCTGCCGCAAAGGACAAAACAATATCTGAAAATTTATGAGATTGTTTTTTGAATAGAAAACCAATACAGGAGCCAAATACAGTTGCTCCTCCCACACCTAAAGCGGTCAATAATACAACATTCATATTCATTCTCCTTTTGTATAAAAGGCTCCTGCTGATTTATGCAGGAACCTTTTTTGTTTATGCTTCGGAAAATTGGTCTTTGCCGACGCCACAAAGAGGACATTGGAAATCCTCGGGCAGATCCTCGAATTTTGTACCGGGAGCAATGCCCTGGTCGGGAGCACCTTGTTCTTCATCATATTCCCAACCGCATACATCACATACATACTTTTTCATCGTTACCTTCCTCCAATCAAAATTTATTTCCAAAGCTCACTTGCCAATGCCTCGATTTGCACTGCGTTTTCTTCATTAGGAGCAGACAAAAGGGTTACAGTTGTATCGGCATAAGTGAGATTTTTGCATTTTTCAAGCATCCCCTTCATTACCTTTGCCGCCACGGGAGCCCAACTGCCGTTTTCTAAGAAAGCAACGGTTCGGTTGCTGAAATTCCGTTCGGTCAGGTGATTGATAAACTCACGCATAAAGGGGAATATATCGTTATTATAAGTGGTAGTGGCAAGAATAAGCGTTCCGTAGCGGAATGCATCCTCCACCGCCTCGGCCATATCGCATCTTGCTAAATCATTTACCACAACCTTGGGGCAGCCTTGGATTTTTAATTGCTCTGCAAGGTCAAACACGGCTTTTTTTGTATTACCGTAAACAGAAGTATAAGCAATTACCACCCCTTCGGATTCAACACTGTAACTTGACCAGATGTGATATAAATTCAGATAATAGTCTAAGTTTTCGGTCAAAACGGGGCCGTGAAGAGGGCAGATGGTTTTAATTTCCAGAGCTGAAGCTTTTTTTAAAAGATTTTGCACCTGTGTACCATATTTTCCTACAATGCCGATATAATAGCGTCGTGCTTCACAAGCCCAGTCTTCTTCCACATCCAATGCACCGAATTTACCGAATCCGTCAGCGGAAAACAATACTTTCTCCGTGCTGTCGTAGGTAACAATGACTTCAGGCCAATGAACCATGGGTGCGGTAACAAAGGTCAGCTTATGAGCTCCTAAATCCAAGGTATCTCCTTCTCCTACAACAATTTGTTTTTCTGAAAAATCCGTCCCGAAAAACTGCTTCATCATCACAAATGCCTTTGCAGAAGCAACAATTTTCGCGTTGGGATATTGAATTGTAAAGTTTTTAATATTGGCAGAGTGATCAGGCTCCATATGCTGAACAATCAGAAAATCAGGAGTTCCTCCGTTTAGCGCAATGCTAATATTATGCAGCCATTCTTTACCAAAGTTTTGATCCACGGTATCCAGCACCGCAACTTTTTCATCCAAAATCACATAGGAATTATATGACATACCGTTGGGTACCACATACTGTCCTTCGAATAAATCAATTTCATGGTCGTTTACACCAATATATTTAATATCTTTTGCAATATTCATACTATTTATCCTTTCGTTTTCGTTATTCTACACAACGCATAATGGAACATTGTCCTTTTACGGTGTATGTACCGAGGGAGGAGGGGAGCAAATAGGTGTCTCCCGCTTGGAAAGTTTCCCTTCCTTCTTCTGTGATAATTTCTCCCTGCCCGTCAATAAAGAACAGGATTTCAAAAGCACCTTTGGTATCCCCCTTATAACAGGGGCCTGTAATTTTTTCAACGGTGAAATAGGTGCAACTTGTCAAAGTAACATTATCTCCCGTTATAACTTTTGCTTCTTTATCACAGGAAAAATCAGCTACATGCAAGCTCTCGTCAATGTGAAGCTGGCGATTATTTCCGTTTTTGTCTTTGCGGTTATAATCATAGAGTCGATAGGTCATGGTGGAATTTTGTTGAATTTCTGCTACCAAAAGCCCTTTGCAAAGACAATGCACAATTCCGGCGGGGATAAAATAAGCTTGTCCGGCAGATACGGGGATATAGTTGATATATTGCTCTAAAGTACCGTTCTCAATGGCTTGTCTGACCAAATCCGGAGTCATAGGCTGATTCCAGCCGTACCCGATACGGGCATTCGGTTTTGCGTCTATGATATACCACATTTCTATTTTTCCGTGGAGATTATTATTGTATTTCTGAACGTAAGCATCGTCAGGATGCACCTGAATGGACAAATCTTGACTGGCATCAATCAGCTTGAATAAAAGAGGAAACTCCTCCGGTGCAATATCGTTCGGATATTGCTTTATGGCATCTGCTAAAGACAACCCTTCTAACGCACCGTTAGCAATCCTGCTAACTCCGTCCGGATGGGCAGAAACCTCCCAGCTTTCACCCACATCATCGTGGGTGCAGTTTTTATTATAAAATTCATGAAGCCTTGTTCCGCCCCAAAGGAGATGCTTTATTTCGGGCGTCATTTTTAAAGGATACATGGTTTTCCTCCTGTTTTCGTTCTTATTCTATTTTACTACAAAAAATCCAGAAAGTCCAGTAAAAAAACAAAAATAGTTGAAATATTTCTTTATTTATGATATAATGTAACTATCTTTGTGATTACCGCTACAGGAAGAAGAAAGGAAAGGGGCGACCGGCTGATGGAACAGATACATATTTTGGGTGTGAAAATTGATAATGTCACTATGAATGAAGCGGTTGAGACGGTTTTTCAATGGCTGGAGGAGGAAGGAACCCGTATGGTTGCAACTCCCAATCCGGAAATTGTTTATCATGCGTATCATGTGCCGGAGTTTCGAGATGTGCTGAATTCAGCAGATTTGACCTTGCCGGACGGAATCGGTGTGGTATATGGTGCCAGGATTATCGGTACACCGGTGAAGGAGCGTGTCCCCGGATTTGAGCTATGTTGCCATGTACTGGAAGGGTTGGCTTCCCGTAACAAAAGTGTCTTTTTCCTGGGTGGAAAACCGGGTGTTGCAGAAATGGCTGCCAAAAATGTGACGGAAAAACACCCCGGTATCTGTGTTGCAGGTTTTTGTGACGGATATTTTAAAAATGATGAGGCTGTGATAGAACAGATTAACAATTCAAATACAGACTTTTTAATGGTTTGCACAGGATTTCCCCGTCAGGAAAACTGGATTGCGAAATATCGGGATGTTCTCAAGGTAAAGGTGTGCATCGGTGCAGGAGGAACGGTCGATGTATTGGCAGGAACGGTGAAACGGGCTCCCGACTTTTTCTGTAAAACAAATTTGGAATGGTTTTATCGGTTAATCAAGCAACCGTCAAGAATAGGACGGATGATGAATCTGCCGAAATTTTTACTTACTGTGATAAAAAAGAATCTGAAAGGGGACGGAGCAAATGCTTAAAGTAACTTTATTGGAGCATACACCAAATCCGGAGAGACTTGTAGCTGCAGCAGCAAAATTATGCTATTCTTCTTCTGACATTGATGGACTGATGGAGGGATTGAATCCTGAAAAAACAGAGAAATTCATTGAACATTTAATGTCCTTAGGGCATGAAAGTCCTATCGAACATGTTTCTTTTACCTTTGGAATTGAGGGAGTTTCCCGTGCATTGCTTGCCCAGATTACAAGGCATAGAATTGCTTCTTTCAGTGTGAAATCCCAGCGGTATGTCATGGAAAATCAATTTGCTTATGTGACTCCTCCGGAAATCGAGCAATGTCCTGAAGCAAAAGAATTTTTTGATGAGGTAATGGAAGAAATTCAGCAAAAATATGACCGTTTGACAGAGATTTTAAGCAAGAATCATTATCAGCGGTTGTTGGAGGAAGGCGTGGATGAAAAATCCGCTGCCCGTCAGGCTGAAAAAATGGCGATTGAAGATGCTCGCTTTGTTCTTCCCAACGGTTGTGAAACCAAAATGATAGTCACAATGAATGCAAGAAGCTTATATAATTTTTTCCGCTTGCGCTGTTGCAACCGCGCTCAATGGGAAATCAGAGAGCTGGCAACGCAGATGTTGATGCTGGTGCGTGATGCAGCCCCCATGCTTTTTGCAAAGGCAGGACCCTCCTGTGTATCAGGACCTTGTAAAGAGGGTAGTATGACCTGCGGAAAAGCAGCAGAAATACGGGTAAAATTCAAAAACCTGGGAGAGAAAAACAATGGGTAAGCTGATTGTAATTGAAGGGGTTGATGCCAGCGGTAAGCAGACTCAGACAGAGCTTTTGCACCGTCGGCTTCCAAATGCAAAAAGAGTTTCTTTTCCCGATTATCAAAGTCAGTCCTCGGCTTTGGTGAAGATGTATTTGAACGGACAGTTCGGCACACGGGCAGATGATGTGAGTCCTGAAGTGGCATCCGTCTTTTTTGCTTGTGACAGGTATGCATCCTATAAGCAAAAATGGGGAGAGTATTATCAAAAGGGCGGAATTATTTTGGCAGACCGTTATGTGACATCCAATATGATTCACCAGACCTGTAAAATCGGGGACGAAAAGCACCGTCAGCAGTTTTTGCGTTGGCTTGCGGAATTTGAGTATGGCTTGATGGAGCTCCCTAAACCCGATTTGGTGGTGTTTTTGGATATGCCCCCCCAATATGCGGCAATGCTTATGAAGGAGCGGAACAATAAAATTACGGGTGAAATGCAAAAGGATATTCACGAAAAGGATCAAGGCTATATGCAACGAGCCTATGAAAACGCAGTTTCTGTGGCAGAGCAGATGGGTTGGAAACGCCTTGTTTGTGCCACAGACGGTGTGATTAAAATACCGGAGGAAATTTCCAACGAGGTTTGGAATTTGGTGACGGAAATTTTAAATGGAGATGAATTGTGTTGACTTGGAGTCCTTTAAAACTTGAGGATGGACCTGTGATTCGGGAATATTTGAAGAAAAAAAGCTATGCCTATTCACAATGTAATTTTACCACCATGTACCTGTGGGAGAAAATGACAGGAGCAAAATGGCAGATTATAGAAGATTGCCTTTGTG
>JAZURC010000134.1:0-5343 GCA_045606005.1 Clostridia bacterium | reverse complement strand
GGTCAATGTCAGAATCTCGTTTTTTTGTGGCATATGCTATCTCACAGCCTTTCGTAACCGTTCCAAAATGGTTTTCATATAGTTGGGAATGGGACATGAAAAATTCATTTTTTCTTTTAAAGAAGGGTGAACAAATCCAATCTCCACCGCATGGAGGGCTTGGGTATGAAGTCCAAAGGGGTTTTTTCCTCCGCTGTACACCTCATCCCCAATCACCGGATGACCGATATGTTGCATATGCACTCTGATTTGGTGAGTCCGCCCTGTTTCCAGTCGGCACTCTACAAAGGTGTAATCACCAAACCGTTCCAGTACCCTGTAATGAGTAACGGCAGAACGGGAATTTTTCTCGGTCACGCACATTTTTTTCCGTTGGGTGGGATGCCTGCCGATAGGGGCGTTCACTGTCCCTTCATCCTCGCGAAGATTTCCCCGCACCAAACATACATATACACGGCGACAGGTTTTCTCTTTAATTTGCTCTGCCAGACTCAAATGAGCCTCGTTGGTTTTGGCAACCACAATCAGACCGCTGGTGTCCTTGTCAAGTCGATGAACAATTCCGGGACGAATCACCCCGTTGATTCCCGAAAGCTTCCCTTTTGCATGAAACAGCACCGCATTAACAAGCGTTCCCGACTCGTTTCCGTTTGCAGGATGCACCACCATCCCTTTTGGCTTGTTGATTACCATTAACTCTTCGTCCTCAAACACAATATCAAGAGGAATATCCTCCGGCTCCACCTCTAATTCCTGAGGAGGGGGAACCATCACGCTAATTTCATCAAAGGGGACAACCTTCAAACAAGTCCTTACCTTTTTTCCATTGCAAACAACCTTGCCCTCCTCAATTAACCGTTGCACATAAGAACGGGTCATTTCCTCACAGACAAGGCTGATATATTTATCAATTCGCTCAGGCTCCGTTCCTTGAGGAACGATAAATGTTTTTTTCATCATTGGGTGTTTCCTCGCAAAATACAAATTCCAAGCACAATCATTCCTACCACTACGCAGCAATCCGCCACATTGAACACAGGGAAGGAGATAAAACGAACCTCCAAAAAGTCAATCACATAAGACAAGCGGATTCGGTCAATCAGATTTCCCACTGCACCTGCCAGTACAGCAGAACCGCTCGCCAATAAAACGGGATTGGTTGTTTTACTGTGAATCAAGTACCAAACAGCCCCTATCAGAACAACTACAGTTAGCACCAAGAGAAGCCATTTCTGCCCCTGTAAAATTCCAAAGGCGGCACCCGTATTTCGCACATAAGTAAGAGAAAAAACACCGTCTATTATATCAATAAATCCTTTGGGCTGTAATTCGGTTTGTGCCCAGTATTTGGTTATCTGATCAATCACGATTATGACAAGACAAAACACCAAATAAGGCAGTAACAACCGAAAGGAAAACTCTTTTTTCTTTATTTCTTCCATATTGCCTCCAATCCCTGAAGTACAGCACTCTTGGGGACATCATTTCTTACTTGTACATTGCCTAAATCAAGGGGTAACACGAATTTCAGTTTTCCGTCCTCCTGTTTTTTGTCCCCCTTCATGGCGTTCAGTATCGTTTCTTTGTCGCATTGGGGAAGTTGTTCCATAAGACCCAATGTCTGTATCAATTTAATAACATCCTCACTTCTATGGAACAGACCCATATATTCAGCCGCACGGCAAGCAGAAATCATCCCTAACGAAACCGCCTCACCGTGATATATTTCATGATTCGTTGCAGTTTCATAAGCATGGCCAAAGGTATGACCAAGATTCAAAACAGCACGAAGCCCCTGCTCCCGTTCATCCTGTGCCACGATTTTCGCTTTCATTTCACAGCAACAGCCTACAATTTCCGCTAACACACCACTATCACGAGCCAAAATTTCCTCTTTGTGCGTCAGTAAATCAGAATACAAAGGTTCCCCTTCCAATACAGCATATTTTGCTACCTCTCCAAGACCGGTTTTATAGTCCCGTACGGACAGGGTTTCCAAGGTTTTCAGATTAGCAAACACCAATTTAGGCTGATAAAATGCTCCGATTATATTTTTTACGGAATGAAAATTCACACCCGTTTTCCCGCCCACACTTGAATCCACTTGAGCAAGCAAGGTAGTGGGTACCTGGACAAAAGAAATTCCACGCATAAAGGTTGCTGCCGCAAACCCCGTAATATCTCCCACAATTCCGCCGCCTAAGGCAAGAAGAGTTCCCTTTCGGTCAAAACGGTTGTTCATCAGAGATTCGTAAATTTCAGAAACGGTTGTCAGTGTTTTACAGTCCTCCCCCCCCTCTATCTCATGCCATATAAGGGAAAAATCTTTTAGTTCCTCCTCAAGTTGTTCTCCATACAATGTGCGGATGTTCGGTTCGGTTATGACCATAATTTTCTGATGTGTTCCAAGGTCTTTTAACTCCTTTGCAAGGCCACGGAAACCATCTGTCAACACAATTGGATAGCTGTTCTCCTGCAAATCAATCAGTATTCGTTTCATTTGTCTGTTCCTCTCGCTAACAATAGTGGGCGAACTGTACGTCCGCCCACAGATCGATTTCTTTATTTTGCCAGATTATCCCGACAACGCTGACACAAATGATCTTCTCCCACTGTGGTAGAATACATCCAGCAACGTTCACACTTTTCACCTTCTGCAACGGTCACCTTAATCCAAAGATTTTCTGTTTGCTCTGCTTTCCCTTCAGTTCCCGTATTGTTTATCAGTTCTACTGCAGAAACAATCAGCAAGCCTGAAAGCTCATCTTCATATTCCTTCAAAAGCTGATAGGTTTCGTCCGTAGCCTGCAGGGTTACCTTTGCCCCCAAGGAATGACCGATTGTCTTTGCCGCTCTGGCTTCTTCTAAAACTTTCGACACATCAGAACGAATGGCCAGCAATGCGGCAAATCGATTCATCAAGGCATCATCACTATATTCAGGATTTACCTTTGGCATTTCGTTAAACAGAATACTTTCTGTTTCCACGCCCTCATGGTGAGGCATAAAACTCCAGATTTCTTCGGAAGTAAATGCTAAAATCGGAGCAAGCAACCGAACCAGAGAATCCAAAATCAGGTACATGGCAGACTGGGTGCTCCGTCTGGCTTTTGAATCTGCTTTTTCGGTATATAATCTGTCTTTTAAAACATCCAGATAGAAGTTACTCATATCTACCACACAGAAATTATGAACACTGTGGTAAATAATATGATAATCAAAGTTTTCGTAGGCTCCGGTTACCCGTTCTACAAGACGATTCAAGGTAATCATTGCCCAACGGTCAATTTCTGTCATATCAGAAAAGCTTACCAAATCCCGATTTGGATCAAAGTCGCTTAAGTTCCCCAACATAAATTTCGCTGTATTTCTGATTTTACGGTACACCTCAGACATCTGCTTTAAGATTTCCTTTGATACACGGATATCAGAACGGTAATCTGAGGATGCAACCCACAGACGAAGAATGTCTGCGCCGTAGTCCTTTATTAACTCCATAGGATCCAAGCCATTGCCCAGAGATTTGGACATTTTCTTACCTTCTCCGTCAACAACCATACCGTGAGTCAGCACAGTTTTGTAGGGTGCTTTTCCCGTAACGGCAACGGAAGTCAGCAGGGATGACTGGAACCAGCCGCGGTACTGGTCATTTCCTTCCAGATAGATGTCAGCAGGCCACTGCAAATCAGGGCGTTGCTCCAATACAGACATATGAGAAGAACCGGAGTCAAACCATACATCCATAATATCTGTTTCTTTATCAAATTCAGCACATCCGCAAGCGGGACATGTTGTGCCTGCAGGTAAAATTTCGTTGGCTTCCATTTCGTACCAGGAACCAGAGCCTTTTTCGGCAAACAAATCACGAACTGCTGCAATAGTTTCATCGGTAATCAGTTCCTTGCCGCAATCTTTACAATAGAAGATAGGCAAGGGCACGCCCCACAAACGTTGTCTGGAAATACACCAGTCAGAACGGTCCTTTACCATGTTGGTAATACGCTCCTGTCCCCATGCGGGAACCCATTTAACGCTGTTAATTGCATTGACAGCATCCTCTTTGATGGCATCTACCGATGCAAACCACTGCTCGGTTGCACGGAAAATAATGGGGTCCTTGCATCTCCAACAGTGAGGATATTGGTGAACAATGGGCTCTACTGCAAGCAACAGATTGCTTTCTTTTAAGCTTTCTGCAATCACCTTATTTGCCTTTGCATAATAAAGCCCTGCAAAAGGGCCTGCCTCTTCATTTAAAACACCCTTATCATCCACAGGAACAATAATGGGCAGTTTATAAGCCTGACATACATTAAAGTCGTCCGCACCAAGACCGGGAGCCGTGTGAACACAGCCGGTACCGGCATCTAAAGTTACATGTTCCCCTGTAATAATCAAGGAGTCACGGTCTAAGAAGGGATGAGCACACTTCATAAGCTCCAGCTCTTCACCACGGAACACCGCAACTTCTTCATATTCGCCTAAGCCGATTTTAGAAGCAACGGTTTCAACCAAATCCTTTGCCATAATATAATATTCATTGCCAACCTTAAGCAAGGAATATTCAAAACGGGGATTCAGAGAAATAGCCACATTACCCGGCAAAGTCCATGTAGTGGTTGTCCAGATGACAAAATACACATTGTCCAATCCGCCTGTAACAGGTGTCAACTTACCCAAATCGTCTTTTACAGGGAATTTTACATAAATAGAATCCGTTCCGTCTTCCTTATATTCAATTTCAGCTTCTGCCAATGCAGTTTCACAGGTAGGGCACCAATAAACAGGCTTCAATCCTTTATAAAGCAAGCCTTTTTTTGCCATGGCACCAAACACTTCAATTTCCTTGGCTTCAAATTCGGGCTGCAGGGTAATATATTCGTTATCCCAATCACCCAAAACACCCAGACGGCGGAACTGTTTCTTCTGATTCTCCACATATTTCATAGCGAAATCGTGACAAATTTGACGGAACTTCACGGGACCTGCTTCAGCGCGGTTTACTCCCAGTTTTTTTATCGCCTGCTGTTCAATAGGCAGACCATGAGTATCCCATCCGTGAATCATAGGGGTACGGAATCCTGCCATATTTTTATATTTAATAACAAAATCCTTCAGAATTTTATTCAGGGTATGCCCCATATGAATATCACCATTGGCAAAAGGAGGTCCGTCATGCAAAATATACATGGGGCGATCCGCCTTTTTCTCCAACAATTTCTGATATAACTCTTTTTCTTCCCAAGCTTTGAGCATTTCAGGCTCACGATTAGGAAGGTTCGCCCGCATGGGGAACTCACTGTTTGGTAAGTTCAGCGTACTGCTGTAATCTACCTTCTCCAT
>JAZURC010000133.1:0-6652 GCA_045606005.1 Clostridia bacterium | reverse complement strand
TGTAAGCTCTAAAATTGTACACAAAGGCTCTGATTGGGGTGCAATAGAAGAGAGTGTAAAAGGAGAAAGAATCAGTGACTTGTTCCTGTTCCCCAAACAGGAAGATGCGGAAACAAAGGAATGGACAGAGCTTCTGAATACAGGTGCATTCCCCGAACCAGACATTCAAACGGCACCCAAAAGCTATGTTAAAGGAAAATTCTGGCTGGATAAGCTTGAAGCAGTTGCGGATAAAAACTGGTATGTATATCTGCATATTGGTGTTGTCAAGTACGAGATGGGAGATGTGGACGGAGCAAAAAAAGCCTGGGAAGAATCCTGTAAAATCAAAAAATCACCCTGGGCTTTGAGAAATCTCTCCATGATTTACAAAAATGAATTGGGAAATATTGAAGAGGGAAGAAACTATATCCTCGCTGCATTTGAATTGAAAAAGGATAACCCCAGCCTGACTATTGAAGTTGCAGCACAGCTTACATCAGACGGAAATGATGAATTGTGGCTTCAGATTTATGACAGCCTTTCCGATGAAATGAAACAAATCGGCAGACTGCGTTTGTACCGTGCAGTTGCACTGATACACCTTTCCAGACTTGATGAAGCGGCAGAAATTGTAAATGAGGATTTTGTAATGAGTGACATCAAAGAAGGAGAACTTTCTATTTCCCATTTGTGGTTTGTGCTTTATCGCCGCATATACGCCCGTGAAATAGGAAAAGAGTATGACGAAAATGATAAACAGCTGATTGCTGAAGCAGACGAAAAATATCCTCTTCCCAAATCACTGGATTTCAGAATGCACGACTAAAATAAAAAAGCGTTCGGAACAAATAAAATGTTCCGAACGCTCTTTTTTTTGAAGAATCAGGCAAACACAATGCCGTCATACCGTTTAAAGCCTCCGATTGAACCGGGAAGTCTTTCTGCCTCTAATTCTTCTATCATGTTAATTTTACCACAAAGATAATCGTCAATGCGTTCCTTTGCACTGATACAACGCGCCTCCACGCCGCCGTATCGTAAGTCAAGCACATTCCAGCCGAAGGGCTTTAGATTTCTTAACCACATTGCCTTATGCAAACGGTGAGCCTCGCATGTTTTCTCATAAAGAGAGGGGAGGAGCACCTCGCTGATGTGGGCAATCGTTGCCTTGTCATGTGCCTTATATGCAGGAGCCATTTTTTCAGCAATTTCACATTTTACAGCAAGATAGTCAAAGGCTGCCGCAGCAAATTCATACAAATAATCCCATCTGTCATGGGGGACATTCTTCATTTTTTCCGCATACTTTTTGTAATGTCCGCTCAAAGGTCGGTTTTCAAGATTCGCATCGAACAGACCTATCATAATATCCTGCCAGAAAAGGGGCTTGCCGAGAAAACGGGAATGGAAGCTTTTGTATGTTTCATTTCCGTCAAAGATATTGTGATACTGCTTCATGTCGTCAAAAGCCTCACCGCATCCACCGGTGCATGCGTGAAAGCGGGAGTAAAAAGTCTTTTGGTCTGCATCTTTGTTATAGCAAAGCTCGGCGGTAAAAGAAAGCCCGTAAAGGTTAGCAAAAATATCACATTCTGCATTATCATTAAACCAAATTGTCATCATGACATCCCGCACATTGTTTTTTCTGCAAGCATCCAGAGAGAAACGAGTTGTTTCCAAAGCGTAGTCATGTTCCGGGAAGTGACCGATCCAGCTCCAGAGTCCGCCGGCAAAAATAACATCTCTGTCAAGCTCGGTATGTTTTTTTAACATATAATCGTCGCAGTAAGGTTTTTCACCATAATGCCAGAAAACAAGCTGAACTTCCTTGGGGATGATTTCTTTTGTGCTTTCGGGAATGATTGTTTCCTCTTCATAATATAAGGTCTCGCTTTTTTCGTTTGTTCTGAAATACATGTCGCTCCACATCATAGGGGTAAGACCGTGTTTGTTTGTAATTTCAATCAGGCGGGTCATGTATTCGTTGAATATGTCAATGGGCTTCACATATCCGTGTTTATTCAGAAATACTCCTTTTCCCATATCAAATGCTTCGTCCATGCCGATATGGATTCTGTTTGAACGGAAGGTTTTACTTGCGTAGCCTATCAATTCATCAAGGAATTCAAAGGTTTTTTCTTCCCTTGCAAGCAGAACGCTTGGGGTATCTCTCATAGGATACGCTTCGCCCCATTTCAGATATTTTTCCATGTGACCGTAGCATTCAATACAGGGGACCACTTCTATTCCGTAGGCAAAAGCGTAATCGTCAATTTCCTTAAGCTCCGCCTCGGTATATCTGCCTTGCATATATCCAAGGTACGGACGGGAGGTGAGCTCAATCATATCTTCCGTATAAAGCATTACCTGATTATACCCCATGATTGCGAGGTTGTCAATAAACTCTTTTACAGTCTTAACCGTCGGAGCAGCGCCACGGGAGACATCCAGCATTGCGGATATGGATTTGAAAAACCCGTCCTCGAAAATTTCAAATTCGTCTTTTGTTTTTGCATTCTCAAGAAAAATACCAAGCTCTCTGTAAAACTGGTTTTGAGAGGAATAATAGAGCGTTGCCTCTCCGTTTTTACAGGTTACACCGATTTTGTCACCGCAGATTGCATTAAGAGAAATGCCGTCCTCTGCAATTTCAAAATCAAAAATCTTTTGCATACGCAGTATGCCTTCTTCAAAGCATTTGTCGGTATTAAATTTAATTTTCATGTGTTTTTCACCTTTCCGAAATCATATATTTTTGCCGTCAAATGAAGAAAAACTCTTTGTTACGGAACATATAACAAAAGCCATGAGCTTTCGTCAAGTTTACTATTTTATTGAATTCGTTTTGCTTCCATGTAAAAACGTTTTTCGTTTGCTTCTCCCATAGAGAAGGTTTTGCGGGGGAGAGCACCGTCTTGAATCACTGTGCTGAACAACTCTGATTTCCCCGGTTTTGGAAGTAAGAATCCCACATTTCCTGCCTGAACGGACAGGCGTTTTACCTCATCCTCACCGTGGATATAGTCCACTTCGCATTTTTGGTCATCAAGGAATTTTTGTAAAAGTCCTACTGCCAGGGGAGTATCTTTTATGTATAAATCCAAGGTGTTGCCCTGATACAAACAGGTTACCTTTTCTCCTGTGCCGGATTCTGATACTTGGGGTAAAGCCATAAATTTTTGCAGCAGCTCTTCGGGGTTCGTATCAAATACCGCCCGATGAATGGCTTCAAATTCCTGTGCGGGGTCGTGGATGTTTTCCAGCTCTGCCAGACAGTACCGTGCAGGGTGGGTAAGCCGTTCTTCTTCCGTCAATCCCTGTTTGATTGCTTCCCAGCAAGCCTTTGCAGAAGCCAGAGAATGATTTCCGTCACCTACTGCAATCACCAATCCGTCGGCAGCCTTTTCTTCAAATGCTCCAAAGCGTTTTAGAAAAGCGTCCCGTTCTGCCTTGCTGATTTGCATACCCTTCAGGTGACCGCCGCCTGCCATTAAATCTGCTTCATACAAAACACTACCAGGGTTGATTGATTCAATTACTGTCTGCGAAGGGTCGTCAATCAACAGAATCACATGAGGCAGCTCAAGGGATGCATTTTGTCTGATTTTCACACGGGGAGGAATCCGTTCTAAAACCGTTCCCTCTGTAGCACGGATTTTACTTTTGGAGCCTTTCTGATAATCATATTCCTCCAAATCAATTGCACCTACAATACCGCGGCGGATTTTGCCGTTGTTCAGGGTGCGTTCGATATAAATCAGACTGTCCGACAATTCTCTGAATACACCTTCGTTTAAGTATTGTTCCATGGTTTTGTTAATGGCTTCAATTCGTCCGTCCCCCTGAGAAAGCCAGGCTTCGGGATACACCAGATGGAGAGTGCTGGGGGAAGAACCTGCCAGTTTTTGCGCCTCTTCCCAGTAATCGGGGCGGGAGGTGTATTGGTCGCAGGCTACAACGCACCATTTTTCCAAGGGAATTTCTTCTTTTGGCAGAAGAATGTTTGTCGGTTGAAATACACTCATTTTGTCATTCGTTCCTTTCTGTTTTGAAAATTACTTTTGCTGATCCAAAAATTCTTTTATTTTTGTGAAGCTTTGTTCGCTGATATGATGCTCGATTTTGCAACTGTCCTCGTAAGCGGTTTCTTCATCAACTCCCAGTGCCATCAGGGCTTTAGCTAAAATCTGGTGCCGTTCGTACATTTTTTCTGCAATGGTACGGCCTTTCTCTGTGAGCGTAATATTCCCTGCGTCGTCAACCAAAATATATCCTTCTTCGCGAAAGGCTTTCATTGCAATCGAAACGCTGGGTTTTGTAAAAGAAAGCTCGTGAGCAATATCAATACTGCGTACATTTCCGTTTTTTCTTTGTAAAATCAAGATGCTTTCCAGATAATTTTCTGCTGATTCTTTGATTTTCATAATTTCTCCTCCGAGTTTTCTGTTTCTATTATTAAGTATAACATAAAATATTTTATTTGTCAAAAAATAATAAACAAAGGAAGAAATTTTCCTTTACTATAAAGGATAAGCCAAAGAAGTTGATTTTTGTTGAAGGATATGGTATAATGATTTCATCGAAGATGAAATTAGTGAATAGCATTGACTTTTTAAAATCAAATGACATGGAACCTTGCTTCCCTTAGAAACGAGAAGCAGTTCAATTTTGGTTGAAACGGAGAAACAGACATGGCATGGTATGACGAAGCAATCTTTTATCACATCTATCCACTGGGACTGACAGGAGCACCAAAGAAAAATGATTACGGGAAACCGCAGCACAGATTAAACACCTTGCGCCCCTTTGTTTCCCAAATCAAAAACCTTGGTTGTAACGCACTGTATATCGGCCCTCTTTTTGAATCGGTTGGGCATGGTTACGAAACAACGGATTATAAGAAGCTGGATACAAGGCTTGGTACCAATGAAGATTTAACAGAGTTTGTTGCCCTGTGCCACAAACAGGGAATACGGGTGATTTTAGACGGTGTGTTCAATCATACGGGACGGGATTTTTTTGCGTTTCAGGATATCCGTCAAAACAGAGAATCCTCTCAGTATAAAGATTGGTATTGTAATGTGAATTTTTACGGCAACAATGAATATAACGATGGATTTTCTTATGAGAACTGGGGCGGATATGATTTACTTGCCAAGTTGAATCAGCAAAATCCTGAAGTCAGAGAGTATATCTGTGATGTGATTCGTTTTTGGGTGAAGGAATTTGATGTTGACGGAATTCGTCTGGATGCTGCAGATGTGTTGGATTTTAGTTATATGCAGATGCTCAGACGGGTAGCCAATGAAGTGAAGCCTGATTTTTGGCTTATGGGCGAGGTGATTCACGGTGATTATATCCGTTGGGTAAATGGGGATACATTGCACGCTGTTACAAATTATCATTTACACAAAGCGCTGTATTCCGGTCACAACGACCATAATTATTTTGAGATTGCCCATACTGTGAAACGATTGTACGAGATGGGAGGAAACAGTCCAGACGGACTGAAATTATACAATTTTGTTGACAATCACGATGTTGAGCGGATTTATACAAAGCTGAAGCAGAAAGAGCATTTTGTACCGGTTCACATTTTGATGTATACACTGCCGGGGATTCCCTCTGTTTACTATGGTTCGGAATTTGGGATTGAAGGACAAAAACAGTACGGCTCTGATGATTCTTTAAGACCGTTTTTTTCTTACGAACAGTATGTTCATGTCACACAGGAAAATGTCCTGGCTCATCTGATTTCAAGATTGGGAAAAATAAGGTCGGAAACAAAAGCCTTATCCTACGGTGCATATAAAGAACTTTTCTTAACAAACGAACAGTATGCATTTGCACGAGAGTATGGCGGTCAATCTGTACTTGTGGCTGTGAATAACAGCGATCATGATTTTATGATGAAGCTTCCGACTCAAAATGCAGGAGAATATATAGGAGGACTTTTTGGTGAAACGGTATCTGTGAAAGACGGGTATATCTCTGTTACTGTAAAGGCAAATTCCGGAGAAATCTGGTTGCCTGCATGTCAGGGAGAACAACAGGTGAAACCCATTCAACTTCCTGTAAATGAAATCAAAGACGGAGCATCCCCTTGTGAACGGAATGTGAAAATGGAAGAACCTGTTGAAACAGGAAAAGAACCTGATAAGGCATTTGAAGAAATGACCGTGGAAGAACTTCAGGAAGGAATACTGGAGAGAATGAAACGCAATGGTCCTGTTACAGAGCAGATGGAAAAAGATGTGTTGGAGAATGTTTATCACGATTCTTTGGTAACATGGATTAAGAGTTTTCACTAAACAAACAGATTGTTACAGTGTCCCACCGGATTATCAACCGATCTAACTGTGTTTCGCACGATGAAAGAGAATTTGATTTAGCGAAACATACAGACAGAATGTATAAAAATAGCGTAGCAGTATTCAAACTGCTACGCTAACTTTTTTTGGTTGCATCAATGAGCTTAGTTTCCTGCTAAATAATTGTTGATTTTTGCAATCAACTGATCTGCGTCTGCTCCGTGAATGGCACAGGCATCCTCGATGCTTTCTCCGCTGGCGGAGGGGCAGCCTAAGCAATGCATTCCGATTTCTAAGAAAAATTCAGCAGTGCCGGGATCCAATGCTAAAACATCAGCAATAATCATATCTTTTGTTAC
>JAZURC010000132.1:0-4110 GCA_045606005.1 Clostridia bacterium | reverse complement strand
GTTTCCTTGTTGGCAAGGGCAATGGTTTTTCCCGCTCGGATGGCAGCAAGGGTGGGTTTGAGCCCCACGCTTCCCATCATAGAGGTGACCACCGTGTCCGTATCGGGGAAAATAGCTGCCTCCAATAAGCCTTCCATACCGCAAACAATGCGGGTATCGGTATCTGCCACCCGTGTTTTCAGGTCCATATAAGCCTGTTCTTCAAAAACCGCACAAAGGGCGGGACGAAGCTGACGGATTTGTTGTTCCAACAGTGTTACATTTTTTTTGGCGGCAAGGACCGACACGGATAATTCTTCTATTTGGTTGACCACTTCCACCGTTTGTGTTCCAATGGAACCGGTGGAGCCTAAAATTGCAATTTTCTTTTGTTTCAATGATATTTCCTCATTTCGTAAAAATTGTAAAATGAGCCAGGAACAGGCATGTTAGGGGTGCGGTAAATAAAATACTGTCAAATCGGTCAATCACACCGCCATGTCCGGGCATAAGATTTCCGAAATCCTTGATGCCCTGCTCCCTCTTCATCCAGGAGGCGGTTAAATCACCTATCTGGGCAATCAGTCCTAAACAAAGCCCCGCAATCGTTAAAGGAACAAGCTGTACGGTGCAATAATTCGATAAAACCAAGCCATAAATCAATGCTGAAAGGGTAGTGCCGATCATACCGCCCACAGCGCCCGCCACCGTTTTGTGAGGGCTGATCAGGGGACAGAGCTTTCTTTTTCCAAAAGTACGGCCTGTAAAATAAGCAAAGGTGTCAGTCAGCCACGCGCCGCCCAAAATAAGCCAAATGGCATAACCGCCAAATTCCGACTGCCGTACCCAGACCAGACAGGCAAGAGCACAGGGAACATAAAGCTGAAAGAACAGACAATTTGTCAGGTCGGAAAAGGATAACCCTCCTGAACGGGAAAGCAACACAGATGCTCCCAAAAAGGCATAAAGCACCAATACAGTTACAACCCACATAATAGAAGGGAGCAAAGGGATGAGAAAGCCTGCCACAAAGCCTGCTCCCATCAAAAGCTTGTGCTTTCCATACCCAAATGCACGGTACAATTCGGAAAGTCCAATCACCGAAATGAGTCCCACTGCGATTTTTAATACCCACAGATTACCGCAAAACAAAACCGCAAATAAAAGAAGCAACGCCACAAGGGCGGATAAGATTCTTATTTTCATAGCATCCTCCGTTATTTACGACCGCCATACCGACGGTCTCTTTTCTGATAGTCTGCAATCATACGGTCGATGTCCTTTGGTGAAAAATCAGGCCAGTTAATGTTGGAATACCAAAATTCAGAATATGCCGCCTGCCACAGCATGAAGTTGCTGAGTCTAAGCTCTCCGCTGGGACGGATAATCACATCAGGGTCAGGCACATGAGCGGTGTACATCAATCGGGAAAGGGAATCCTCTGTAATGTCCTCGGGTTGCAAAGTGCCCTGTTTTACCTGCTCTGCAAGAGTGCGTGCCGCATTGGTGATTTCTTCCCGACCGCCGTAATTGACCGCTAAATTTAAAATAAGACCCGTATTGTCTTTGCTGATTTCCTCCGCATGACCCACCTTTTCACGAATGCGCTTGGGGAGTCCGTCGATGTTTCCCACCACCCGAATCACCGAATTTTTTCCTGCTAAGTTTTTGTCCGCATTGGCAAGGTAATCGTAAAGCAAATCCATCAGTGCATCTAGCTCTTCTTTGGGACGGGACCAGTTTTCGGTTGAAAAAGCATAGGCGGTAATGGCTTCTACACCGATAGAATCACAGTATTCTGCAATTTTTTTTAAGGTTTCCGCTCCCGTCTTGTGACCGACGGAGCGAGGAAGACCGTGACGCTTTGCCCATCTTCCGTTTCCGTCCATAATAATTCCGATATGCTTGGGAATATTATTTTTATCATACGATAGATCTTTTTTGTTTTTGTTCCAAAAAGCCATTATGTATCCTCCCTGTATTCCTATGTATGGTGCATCCCGCGTCTTTATGACAGCAGGACGTGCTCTTTTGTAAAAAACCTTACCTTATTATCATACCACAAAAAGAGATGTTTGTCTATTCCTTTTTACGAAATATCCGCTTGGTTTTTTGACTGCTGTTCCTTTTGCTCAAAATAGGCACATTGTTCTTTCACGCTTATGGTGTTTACCATGATTTGCTCCAGATTGCATTTTCCGTTTACCTGATGCACACAGTTGCTCACACAGTTGATGTTTGTCACTTTTTGCTCCCTCCTTGTATGGTTGATTATTTGTAAAAACCAAAAAAATATGCAGACAGACAAATTTCTTGTCTGCCTGCAATTATCAAAACAACCTTTCGGTTGGAACAGGGGGAACACCCGATGCTCGGGTACAGTTTCATACTATGAAAGAATTCTTAAAATGTGAAAGAGCACTTGTTTTTTTATTACAAATCGTGTAAGATAGAGGGAGAGGTGAAATACCATGAGCAGAATTTTAATCATTTCCCCTTTGACACCGAAATCATTTTTGGAGTTGTTAAAGGGAGAGGGTTGCAGGCTGATTTTTACAAAAGAACAAACAACATTTCCCCTTCCCGAACGGTATCATGCGGATCTGCAATGCTTTGCACCGGATGAGAGTACGTTAATTGTCACACCCTCCCTTTATGAATATTATAAAGAATGTTTGAAGAATACAGGAATCACTGTCCTTTCGGGGAAAACCGAGTCGGACGGGCACTACCCTTCCCGAATTGCATATAATGTAGGAAGGGTGGGAAACACCGCCTTCTGTCTGGAAAAAGCACTTGATGAAAGGGTCAGAGAGGAGCTGGAAAAACGAAATATTTCCATTTGCAATGTGTCCCAAGGGTATGCCTCCTGTTCTATGGTGGGCATCAGCAAGGGGGCGTTGATTACCTCAGACGAGGGAATTGCAAGGGCGGCAGAAAAACGGGGCTTTGATTGCCTTTTTGTTTCTCCGGAAGTCATTTCACTGCCCGGCTTTGACCACGGTTTTATCGGAGGCTGTGTGTCACGCATCCGCCCGGGACTGTTTGCGGTTTCCGGTTCGGAATTGCCTAATTCTTTCCTTGCATTTTTTAAACAATATAAGGCAAACATAGTAACAACATCGGGACAGCTATTTGATTTTGGAGGGAGTATTTCCCTGGAAGGGAAGTGACGGATTGGTCGTATCCATCGGAATACCGCCTGTGGAGGCGGGAGAATGGAGCTTACCGTCTGCCAAACTGTATCGCAGGGGAAACCTGCAGTTTGCAGATGTTACCATACAGGAATCTGAACGAACCCATTTGTGTCAGATTCTTGCTGATATAATTGTAACCGGCTATCAACCCCTTTTTATGCGGGAGCTGGTCAAAAGAAGATATTATTATTTTACAGAGGCGGAGCAGAAGGAAATCTGGCTGATTGCCAAAAGCTATCAGAAAAAAGAGGTCTGGCGGAAACTCCTTGAAAAACGGCTGAACGAGTTTTTAGAGAACCATCGGGTGATTCATCTGGACGGATTTGTTCGGTTTCGTATGGAGGAATACCGCCGCGAGCTGGAGCATACGGTGGATAAAGCCGCAGAGGATTATCTGGTGGATCGGGAGTATCAGGAATTTATCGGCATGCTCACCTGTCTGACTCAAATCCAACCCTGTCTGATTGAGAAGGTTCATGTAAAACCGACAGAATCGGGAGAATATGGTATTTTTGATGACCGATACCGTCCTGTGTTGGCGGAGGAAACAAAATCCGCTTTTGGAGACTTGAGTCGGGAGGATCTGTTGCTCAGCCGCTTGCTTACGCTGTCTCCCCATAATATTATGATTCATCGGAAACAGGAGATTGAAAACAAGGAACTGATTAACACCATTTTAAATGTATTTGGCGAAAAGGTGCAGTTCTGCAAGGAATGACCTTTTTGACGATAAACAAAGAACCGTCTGTTTTGTGACGGTTCTTTGTTTTAATGCAGGCGGATTTGTTTTGCTTTTGTTCGTTTCAGCAAAGTGATTGCGTGAGATTTGTCCTCCTGCTTGACCGAAACGGTTAGACGGGTGGCATTTTCCGGAACAGGACGGAAAAAGGGCACGGGTAAGCCTGGATTGGCGCTGAAATTACTTTCCGTATTG
>JAZURC010000131.1:0-7925 GCA_045606005.1 Clostridia bacterium | reverse complement strand
GGGGTCAGTACACCGCCCGTTTCGTGGCTGTTACAGGTTGCACCAAACTTTGCAACCCGTATTGCAACATTTTTTGTATAGGACATCACTCCGCCCTTACTTGCGCAATATTCAGGAAATTCCGAACCCGTATGTCCGCTTGCGGAACCGATATTCAGAATGGATTTTATATCGGCTTGAATCCCGTATTTTTCAGTAACAGCAATCAAAGCTTTTAAATTGATGTCAATATCCGCTTCATTCTGTGTTCCCGCATTGTTAATCAATATATTGACAGAATCAAGATCAGGCAATTTTTCAACATCACGGACATCACAAACATAGTGAGTATAGCCCGAATGGGACAAGCTTGCCTCCATTCTGTCGATTCCTATGACTTGATAATTTTCTTTTAAAAACAGTTCTGCAACGGCTTTCCCGATTCCCCTCGTTGTTCCTGTAATCAAAACCTTCATATTATTTCCTTTCTTTGACAATATACTCTAAATATTCCTTCCCTACCGCATTTTCCTTCCACCTTGTGACAATGCGATATCCAAAGGGTGAAAATGCAATTTCCATCAGCAGTTCAGCTACAGCGCCTGTCAGAGCACAGGTTGTGCATTGTAATACCGTCCAATGAAATCCGTCCCAAAACACGGGAGCAAATCCGACAAATACAATGATAGAAAAGATAAAGTTGTCACAAAATTGCCCCACAAAAGTAGAAATATATGTCTGCATGGCATAAGCGAATTTTCCATCAGGATTTTTTCTGAACGCTTTTCCGATTGACCAATTCAGCATATTATTGAACCATGCCGATGACAAAAATGCCACCGTACTTCCCAGTAAGACAAACCAGGTTCCTCCAAAAATACTGTTAAAAGCACTGTAGTCATTGGCATTTGACGGAATGATACTTGCGACGAAGAAAATAAGGCAGGTCAACAGATTAATCATTGCCGCAAGCACTGAAATCTTATTGGATGCTTTCGGCCCGAAATGTTTCGTTACAACATCCATGCACATAAAGGATAACCATGATATCAGAATTCCTCCGTCCAGAGCAATCCAGTCAAGCTGTAAAAGTGTTTTGTTCGCCAGAAGGTTCATGCAAATCACGCTTACAACAAACAAGGCGACAATCGGTGCCGGAATACATCTGAATAAAATAGATGTCTCCTGTTTCTCTTTTACAAAATAATTCTTTACTCCAAACATTACATTTCTCCCAAACAACGGTATTTGCATTTCGTTCGATTTTATTATATCATGTGTCAGAAAAATTTTCAACTGTAACAGAAAAATAATTGAAAAATTTCTGTTTTTATAGTATAATAAAAACAGATTGAATTTTTAAACGGTGGAATGCAGATGAAAAAACAACTGGAAACCATCCGTGCAGTGGTGGATAGCATTATTTACAGCAATGAGCAAAACGGATTTACGGTGTGCGAGGCAGAATCTGAGGATCTGTCTTTTTGTGCTGTGGGTTATCTTCCCTACCTTACCGAAGGAGAAACGGTGGAAATGACAGGAAGCTGGACGGTTCATCCTGATTACGGCGAACAATTCAAAGTAGAATATTACGAAAAAACAGAACCTTCTGATACGGTTTCCATTGAAAAATACCTTTCCTCCGGAGTTATTTCCGGTGTAGGAAAGGTGACCGCAAAACGAATTGTAGAACTGTTTGGAGAGGACAGCCTGCGAATTATCCGTGACGAACCGGAAAAACTGTGTGCTATTCGTAACATTTCTCCTGCCAAGGCTGAAAAAATCAATCAATCCTTGATTGAGCAAAGCGGTGTGCAAACGGTCATGCTTTTTTTAAACCGCTACGGAGTTGCTCCTGGCTTCTCTTTGCGTATTTATAAACAGTTTGGTTCTGAGGCGATCGAAAAAATCAAAGAAAATCCTTACTGTCTTTGTGATGATATTTCAGGAATCGGCTTTAAAAAAGCCGATTCTATAGGGTTTGCCATGGGAATCACTCCGGAGGACCCCAACAGAATCGGTGCGGGAATTGAATATTTGCTTTCCTACAATAGTCAGAACGGACATACCTATCTCCCGCGGGAGCAGTTGATTTCTTTATCATGTAAACTGTTACATGTTTCACCCGAAGCAGTAGAAAATGAAATGATCGAATTGCAGTTAAAAAACAAAATTTATGTTGTACGAAAACAGAATCAAGAGCATATTTTTCTGTATGATTTATACTGTTGCGAACGCAGATGTGCATATTCCTTACGGGAAATGGCATTACATAAGCCGGAAATACCGGAAAATCTTGATGAAAAAATCCGCAAAGCAGAGGAATCCATGGGGATTGAATTGGAAGTAACCCAAAGAGAGGCGGTCATTCAGGCAGTTAAAAATCAGATAATGATTATAACAGGCGGTCCCGGCACAGGGAAAACCACCATTATCCGAACCATAGTCGCCCTTTTTGATACCATGGGAATGAAGGTAGAGCTATGTGCACCGACAGGACGTGCTGCAAAACGAATGTCATCTCTATGCGGACGCGAGGCGAAAACAGTTCACCGTCTTTTAGAAATGAACTATGATGAAAGCCGTCAGCAGCAATTTTCCAGAAACGATCGAAATCCTTTGGAAGCAGATGTCATTATTGCAGATGAAATGTCTATGGTTGATGTGGTGTTGCTGGACAATCTCCTTTGCGCCCTTCCCCCTGAAGCTCATTTCATTATGGTAGGTGACGCAGACCAACTGCCCAGCGTAGGCCCCGGAAATGTGTTGGGAGATTTACTTTCGGAGGATTGTATCAAAACAGTTCGTCTGACCGAGATTTTCAGACAAGCGAAGGAAAGTCAGATTGTAGTTAACGCACATAAAATCAATCAAGGAGATTATCCAACCCTGAATCAGGGAGATTTCTTTTTTGTTCATCCTCGTCCCGGGGAATTATTGGAAGGAGTGGTTGACTTATGCCAACGCAGACTTCCTGCAACCTATCAAATAGAGGATTTATTTACCGTTCAGGTCATCTCGCCCTCCAAAAAAGGAGAAGCGGGAATCAATGTATTAAATCCTGCCCTGCAAGAAGCTTTAAATCCCCCTTCCCCTACAAAAAATGAACGAAAGGTACGGGACATGGTCTTTCGTGAAGGGGATAAGGTCATGCAAATCAAAAACAATTACGATATTGAATGGACAGGAGCAAACGGCGAAAAAGGAACAGGAATTTTTAACGGTGACGAAGGCATTATCACGGATATTAACACCCCCGCCTCCACCCTCACCGTTTGTTACGACGGGCAAAAATCAGTTATTTACGATTTTTTACAGTTGGATGAATTGGAACTGGCTTACGCCATTACGGTACATAAAAGTCAGGGCAGTGAATTTGATATTGTGGTCATCCCCATGTATCAAGCACCTCCCATGCTGTTAAACAGAAACCTTTTTTATACCGCTGTTACCCGTGCGAAAAAGCTGGTAATACTGATTGGAAACGAAGGAATTATGAGAAGAATGGTGGATAACGACCGTCAGACAGAACGGTTCACCGCCCTTGATTTTCTGCTGAAACAATGGAGTGAGGAAAGAGGTGCTGATTGTTGAAATTTTGGAAATGGAAAAACATTTTCTTTTCACCCCGTTGTATTATTTGCGGAGAATACTTAGATCCAAGTACATCCATTTTATTCTGTCCCTTTTGTCTGAAACATCTGCCCCATATTCCTTCCGCCCATTGTCCCGTTTGTGGAAGAGTAACGCCAAGCGGAAGTGGTTTATGCTTTCAATGTCACATGCAAAAGCCAAAATTCAGAAAGCATCAGAGTGTGGTATTTTATACGAGGGAAATCAGGCATGCCCTGTTAAAGTTCAAATTTTATCACAAACGGCATTACGCCATTCCTATCGGTTCTGTGATGTGCAGCTTTGTGACGGAAGAATATGATATGATTACGGCAGTTCCCATTAGCAAAAAGAAGCTAAGGACAAGAGGATACAATCAATCCCGTTTGCTTGCCGAGCAAATTGAACGGCTTAGGGGAATTCCTTATACAGAAACCCTGAAAAAGATTAAAGACACGCCGCCCCAAAGCCGTTTAGGCTCTAAACAACGGCTGACCAATATTAAAAATGCATTTAGTATTGTCAATACTGAACTTGTGTCAGGAAAACGGATTTTACTGATTGACGATATTTATACAACTGGTTCTACCGTCAACGAATGTGCAAGAGTATTAAAAAAAGCAGGTGCGGCTTATGTAGATGTACTGACCTTTGCCATGTCTGACAGACGAATGAAATCGATTAAAGGAACAAAATAGAATGAAAAAAATGATGAAAAAACATTTTGTTAAATTACTGATAACGGCCTTGCTTCTGATTGCAGGTTTTGGTCAGCAGTTGTCCTACCGCACCACCTCTCCCAATCCCGAAGGAACATTGGAGGTTCATTGCATTGATGTAGGTCAGGGGGACAGCACCTTAATCCTTGGAGAAAGCCAGATTATGCTGATTGATGCGGCAGAACGGGAATTTTCAGATGAAATATGCCAATATCTGACTCAACTTGGTGTGAAAAAGATAGATTACCTGGTTGCTACCCACCCTCATGATGACCATATTGGCGGAATGGCAGATGTGATGTCGCAATTTACCATTGGATGTCTGGTTCTGACGGACGAGTCTGCCACAACCAATGTCTATCACAATATGATTGCTTCCGCACAGGAATACAATATCCCTACTCTTGTACCCGAAGTCGGCGACACCATTCCCTTTCAAGATGCGGAATGTACCGTATTAGGCCCTCTTTCCATGGATAAAAACAACAGTAATAACAACTCCATGATTTTAAAAATTACTTACGGTGAGAACCGTTTTTTGTTTATGGGTGATGCAGAAAAGCAAGAGGAACGGGAGCTTACAGACGGGTGGGCGGATTTGTCCGCTGATTTTCTTCGGACAGGTCATCACGGAAGCGATACCTCCTCACAGGAATTTTTTCTCGCACGGGTCATGCCGACATACGCTGTCATTTCCTGCGGAATTGACAATCAGTTTCACCACCCTTCTCCCGAAACACTAGACCGTCTGAATGGCTGGTGCAGTGAAATTTTAAGAACAGACCTTGAAGGTACTGTTGTGGTTGTTTCAGACGGAAAGACGATACAAAGAAAGAAATAAAAAAATTGTCGAAAAACAAACGTTTTTCGACAATATACTGTTTGAACTTAAGCAACCACAAAGGGTTGTAATTCATCCACCAGAGCCTGACCGTCTTCAGAGTGAATATCAATTTTAATCGGCTTGGTCAAATCCAGACTGAAAATACCCATAATGGACTTAGCGTCAACCACATATCTGCCGGATGTTAAATCCACATCGCAGCTATACTTGTTTACAATGTTGACAAAATTTTTAACATCGTTAATGGAGCTTAATAAAATAGTAAAGCTTGGCATAATCATTCCTCCTAAAATAAATTTACAAGATAATTATACCATGGGAACCGAAAAATGTCAAGCAAAATTCATATAAAATAAAAGCAGGTGATTCAATATGAAAAAAGCAGCCATTCACACGTTGGGCTGTAAAGTTAATCAATATGAAAGTGAAGCAATGGCAGAAATGCTGAAAAAGGCAGGCTATGACCTTGTTCCCTTTGAAGCTTATGCTGACTGTTATCTGATTAATACCTGTACTGTTACAAGTCTTAGTGACAGGAAATCCCGTCAGATGATTCGGCGGGCAAAAAAGAAAAATCCTAAGGCTTTGCTTGTTGTTACAGGGTGTTACGCCCAAACTGCTCCCGAGGAGATTCAAAACATTCCTGAGGTGGATTTGATTGTAGGCACCTCCCGAAGAAACGAACTGATTCAGTTAATAGAGCAAGCGGAAAAAGAACGGATTTGTGCCGTTGAGGATATTATGAAAAGAAGGGAATTTGAAGCACTTCACATTACCGAATACGGCCCCAACCGCACCAGAGCCTTTTTAAAGGTACAGGACGGCTGCGACAGATATTGTTCCTACTGCATCATCCCTTATGCCCGCGGTCACGTACGCAGCAGACCGAAAGAGGATGTGCTGGAGGAAATCAGAATACTGGCACAAAACGGTATATTAGAAATTGTTCTGTCAGGAATTCATACCGCTTCATACGGTCGGGATTTAGGAAATACAAGCTTGTTGGATTTGGTGCAAAGTGCTCATGAAATCGAAGGAATTCAGAGAATCCGTCTGGGGTCTTTAGAGCCAAATTGTATCACCGAAGAATTTGTATCAGCATTAAGCAAGCTTCCTAAATTTTGCCCTCAATTTCACCTTTCTCTCCAAAGCGGATGTGACAGCACTTTAAAAAGAATGAACCGTCACTATACAGCACAGGACTATGCAAACGGGGTTGCCCTGCTTCGCCGTTATTTTCCCGGTGCCGGAATTACCACAGATATGATGGTAGGCTTTGCGGGAGAAACGGAAGAAGATTTCAAAGACAGTCTGCAATTTGTTGAACAAATAGGATTCAGTCAGATTCATGTATTCCCCTATTCTATCCGAAAAGGGACAAAAGCCGCAAGCTTTCCCAATCAGGTTTCGCCTCAGGAAAAAGAGCGCAGAGCGGCAGAAATGCTTCGGTTAGGCGAACGGCTGACGAAAAAGTTTCTGGCTGAAAAATCCGGCACAAAAGCATGGGTGTTGGTAGAACAGGAAACCGCCCCCAATATTTATGAAGGCTATACTGCCGATTATGTTCGGGTTCAGATTCCGTCCTCTGAAAACATTGCAGGGCAACTGATAGAAGTTACCTTACATTCACCGGACAAAGATTTTATTTTGGGACAAAGATGAATACTTTTTCCACCTCATTCATAAGATGAAACGAGGTGAAAAGTATGTACATATACGGCTATGAAAATCTAAAACGAGATTTATCCGTACTGGCAAAAAACAAGAATATTCGGGTTGGCACAGCAGGAAAAAGTGTGGAAGGACGGGAGCTTTACACCATCACCATGGGGACAGGAGATTATAAACTCTTTATTAACGGAGCCCATCATGGAATGGAATGGATTACCTCTGCTATGCTCATGCGGTTTTGCAAAGAGTTTTCAGACTGCTACCATAAAAAGCTTCCCTTCAGCGGATATGATACAGAAAAGCTATGGGAACGGTGTACCATTTGCGTTTTGCCCATGGTCAATCCTGACGGCATACAAAAGGGGATTGAAACACCGGGGATTTTCTGGCAGGCAAACGCAAACGGTGTGGACTTAAATCATAATTATGACGCCGGCTGGTCAGAATGCAAGAAAATGGAGATAGCCGAGGGAATTACAAAGCCCGGTCCCACCCGATATGGCGGAGAGGCACCTGAATCCGAGCCAGAGACAAAGGCAATGGTCAGCTTTAGCCGTCAGGAACAATTTGATTTGGCAATCTGTTATCATACACAGGGAGAAGAAATTTACTATCAATACGGAGAAAATCATCCCAGACGGTCCTCTACTTTAGCAAAGGCATTCGCCTCTGTTTCCGGTTACAAATTGGCATCACCGCCGAAAATTGCTTCTCACGGAGGATATAAGGATTGGTTTATTCAGGAATTTCAAAAACCGGGATTTACAATAGAAGCGGGATTAGGACATAACCCTCTCCCCTTTTCTCAATTGGAAGAAATATATCAAAAAAACAAGCCGTTGCTTGCGTTGGCGGCGTATTACTAAATATAAGGAGTTTACTATGGCAAAGAAAAAATACTATGCTGTAAAAAACGGAAAAAAAATCGGCATTTATGAAAGCTGGGAGGCTTGCAAAGAACAGGTTGAAGGATTTGGCGGTGCAGAATATAAGTCCTTTGCTACCCGCAAAGAAGCAGAAAGCTACATCAAAGGCGAAAACATTACAGAAGCCTTGGAAATCCCTTCTGATGTTTTATGTGCCTTTGTGGACGGTAGTTT
>JAZURC010000130.1:0-3512 GCA_045606005.1 Clostridia bacterium | reverse complement strand
ATGAAGGGAAGATATTACGAGCTGTACACAGGCTTAAAAGAATTGGACTAAAAATTCGAAAAAACTGTTGACAAATATATGTAAGGATGGTATAATAATTAAAAAAATAAAGAAGTGGAACAGTAAACAGGTGATGCTACGGCAGAGAGCTATCGGTTGGTGCGAGGCATTGGGCAAACTTGTTGAAACTCACCATGGAGTGGTTGCAGAGAAATCCTCGGGAGAGTAAATGCAGACGGGGACTCCCGTTACAGAGTTAGGAGGTAACGACCTCTAAAGTGCATTCCATTTTCGGGATGAAAAAGAGTGGTACCGCGGAAGAAAATCAGTTGAATTTTTGAACTCTTTCGTCTCTTTATACAGCAAAGAGACGAGGGAGTTTTTCTATTTATTGGAATAGATGGGAGGTTGTCGCAAAAATGAAAATGACAGGTTCTAAAATTTTGATTGAGACTCTGATTGAGCAAGGGGTTACCGACGTATTCGGTTATCCGGGCGGTCAGGTGTTGGATATTTACGATGAACTTTATAAGGCAAAAGATTCTATTCGTCACATCATAACAGCTCATGAACAAGGAGCGGCTCATGGGGCAGACGGATATTCCCGTGTGACGGGAAAGGTGGGGGTTGTGATTGCAACCTCAGGTCCCGGTGCCACCAATCTGGTCACCGGAATTGCAACGGCAATGCTGGATTCTATCCCTATGGTTGCCATTGCAGGCAATGTCCCTTCTTTTATGATTGGCAAAGATAGTTTTCAAGAGGTGAATATCACAGGAGTGACCCTTCCCATTACCAAGCATAATTACTTTGTAAGCAATGTAGAGGAATTGGCAGATACCATTCGGGAAGCCTTTCAGATTGCAAAATCAGGGAGACCAGGCCCTGTTTTGATTGATATTCCTAAGGATGTGCAGGTTGCGGAATGTGAATTCATTCCCAAAAAAGTGGTTCCTTACTTTGAACAAGAGGAAGCAGATGACTCATATATTAACGAAGCGGTTGAGTTGATTAACCAATCGAAGCGTCCTTATATTTATATTGGCGGCGGTGCAGCAGGGGCAGGGATGTCAGAAGCCATTAAAGAATTTGCAGAAAAAATTGACGGATATATCGGTTGTAGCCTGATGGGCTTATCTGCTCTTCCCAATTCTTATTCCCGATTTTTGGGGATGCAGGGGATGCACGGAAAATATGCTTCTTCTATGGCAAACAAGGAGGCAGATTTGATTATCGGTATCGGAGTACGGTTCAGCGACCGTGCAACCGGCAACGTAAAAAAGTATGCTAAGGGCGCAAAGATTATTCAGCTTGATACAGATATTTCCGAAATTAACAAAAACGTGAAGGTTGATGTGGGAATTGTTGGAAATCTTGTTTCTTCTTTTTCTAAACTCTCAGAAAGATGTCAGAAGAAAAAACGTCCTCAATGGACTGCCCTTGTAGAAGGATTAAAGCAGGAAGGAAAACGGATTGAAAACGAAACAGAAAAAGAATTCTCGGACGCATTAACCCCTAAAAAAATTTTTGATGTGATCAATCGAGTAAAGGATGAAAACACCATTATTGCAACTGATGTTGGGCAGCATCAGATGTGGACAGCCCAATATGTGAACTTTGAGAGAACCAGAAGATTTGCATCAAGCGGGGGCCTTGGAACCATGGGATACGGCTTAGGTGCCGCAATCGGAGCTCAGGTTGCAAGCGGAGATAAAACGGTGCTGATTACAGGGGACGGAAGCTTTGGGATGAATCTGAATGAAATGGCAACGGCGGTTTCTTATCATCTTCCCATTGTGATTGTGTTAATGAATAATGGTGTGTTGGGAATGGTCAGACAGTGGCAGACTCTCTTTTTTGAAAAACGGTATTCCAACACAGTTTTAAACAGAAAGACGGATTTTGTGAAATTATCAGAAGCATTTGGAGCCAAAGGAAAACGGGTGCGTACCATCAAGGAATTTGAAGCAGCCTTTGAAGAAGGGATGAAGCATGAAGGGCCATTTTTGATTGATACGTTGATTGATATGGACGAATTGGTTCTTCCCATGTTACCTCCGGGAGGTTCCATTGATGATGTGATTGTTTTAAAAGAACAGGAGGATGAAGCTTGAAACGGTTTGTGATTGCAGTATATGTAGAAAATAAATACGGTGTTCTTGCAAGAGTTTCGGGGATGTTTATGAGAAGGGGATTTAATATTGATTCCTTAACCGTGGGCGAAACGGATGACCCTAACTATTCCAGAATTACCGTTACCATAAACGGCGACGAATATGCCAGAGAACAGCTGATTCATCAGTTGAAAAAACTGTATAATGTAAAACGGGTAAAGTTATTGGAAAACGAAATCACCGTAGAACGGGAACTGATGCTGATTAAGGTGAAAACCACGCCGGAAAACAGAAGCGAAGTAATGGCGGCGACAGAAATTTACCGTGCAAAAATCATTGATTACAATACCGATACCATGTGTGTTGAGGTGACGGGTGAACCGTCGAAAATCAATGCATTTATTGAAGTCATGAAACCTCTTGGAATTGTTGAACTGTGTCGGACGGGTGTGGTAGCATTAGAACGGGGCATCAGTATGATGGAAAAACAGGTGATTGAGGAGAAAAAGCCCTGAAAAACGCATCGAAATACGTCAAACAATTTTTTTCATGAAAACCGATGAGGATGTTTTTGTCTGCCTCGGTTAAATTTTTTGGTCCAGACTTGACACGAGTAAGAATTTTGTTAAATTATGTTGGATAATGTAGAATATTAACGGAAAAAGAAAGGTGGTTAATTGTGAAAACCGTAAGATGTTTAAAATGTGGTGCATTATACCCTATAGATATGGAAATGTGTCCAAGTTGCAATACAAAAAACAGTGTCGAAAACATTAAAAGAATCGATGATACTAAAGGGCAGACAAGAGCACAAGGATATTGGTCAACATCACAAGTGAAGTCGATTACTTGTTGTATGTGTGGCAAACAAGCACAATGGAATAATGGTCTATATAGATGTGAATGTGGTGCAAAATTTGATAATTCAAAAAAGATAGTAAATTTAAACTCGTCACAAAAAAGTAATGGAACGAGTGCACCAACTGTATCATGTCCATATTGTCATTCTACGAACACTAAAAAAATAACTAGTTTATCAAAAGCAGGTAGCGTGGCTCTATGGGGTGTGTTTGCTTTAGGTAAAACAACAAAACAGTGGCATTGCAACAATTGTAAGAGTGATTTTTAATAAAATTAATGGATTATTGCGGAGTTTAAAATGATTGATGTATTAAAAACAATAAAGATAGATGATGAGTTGATAACTCTATTTGGAAAGATAGACGAAGAAAAACACAGCGTGGAATTTAATTATCATGTTATAAACAAAGCTTCTATGGAATTACGTGAAAATATAATACGCTATCCCAAACATGATATGTCTGTACATGATATGGATGCACATCAATATTCTATGTATGGGTGTAAGTTTTTAAAAAGTCAACTATCATTTTCAAA
>JAZURC010000129.1:0-2364 GCA_045606005.1 Clostridia bacterium | reverse complement strand
ATGGTCAATCAGCAAGCTACTATGGAAATGGTTGGTGTTGCTTACAACGGAGAAGAGGCGTACGACAAAATTTGTTGTCTGAATCCGGATGTGGTATTGTTGGACAACTGTATGCCTTATATGGACGGGCTGGATGTGGTGAAAAAGATTCAGGATAATAAGGATTTGCTTCCGAAGGTTCCGGTTTTCATTATGCTGACCGCCATGAGTCGGGAAAAAACAATGCAGACAGCAATGCGGTTGGGCGTGGATTATTATTTGGTGAAGCCGATTGATTTGAACATCTTAATGGAAAGGATTCAGCAATTTTCCGGAACAGACCGATTCTTTATGCCATCAGCCGTAATGCCGGTAACAGAGGATCTGGAAACAAGAGTCACCAAAATTATGCACGAGGTTGCTATCCCTGCGCACATTAAGGGATACCAGTATTTACGGGAAGCTATTATGCTGGTCATTGATGATGTGGATTTGTTAAATGCCATTACCAAGCAGCTGTACCCTATGGTTGCAAAGAAATTTTCCACCACCCATTCAAGAGTGGAGCGCGCCATTCGTCATGCCATTGAGGTAGCATGGGACAGAGGAGACCCTGATGTTCTTTCTTCTTACTTTGGTTATACCATTCATACCAATCGGGGAAAGCCTACCAATTCTGAATTTATTGCCATGATTTCGGACAAAATCAGATTGGCGATGAAATGACAAAGAAAAGCCTATGTCCCGAACAGCGAGACTTAAGCTGCAAGTACAAGCGAAAAACCAAGAAAACCCGTCAGAAAAGGAATTCTTTTCTGACGGGTTTTATAATGCAGAAAAGAAATTCGTTGAAAAAAGCTCCTGATTATGATATAATAGAAAAAATTGGATAGGAGAGAAGGCATGATGAAAAGAGAACAAAGAATGGTGGGGGCAGATGTAATAAAAATTGTGGCAGCTGTTCTGGTTATATTCACCCACCATAAAAGTCAAAGCAGTTCGGATTTTTATTTGAAATACGGGTTGTTGTTTCTTTTCTGTTTACTTGTTGCTATAGCGGTGTCGGTGGGAATTTCCCGATACGGCAAAGAACAAAAATGGAACCAAAACACCCTTTATTGGGGAAAGAGAGCACCTTTTTTAATGGTGGCGGTTTTGTTTTTGCTTTATAAATTTGCAGTATCCTTCTTTTTCATAATTTCGGGGTTTATGCTGACTGTTACTATAGAAAGAGAGGAACATCCTGTAAAGGAATGGTACCGTCCTCATCAATTACTGCCCCGAATCCTGCGATTTTATCTGCCTTTTATTCCGGTTTTAATTGCCGGACTTTTCATTCATATCTTCTTGCAAAACAAGACCTATGATACGAACGGCATTTTAAAACGGATTTTTCTGGGGGGATTTGCACCGGGAAGCTACTATATCGTTGTTATGGTACAGTTTTTGTTTCTGTTTCCCTTTTTGTACCTGATTGTAAAGCGGTGGCGGGGAAAGGGAATTTGCTTTCTGTTGCTGATGACTTTTGTTTGGGACCTTTTTGCTACCTGTTGGATGCCGATTTCTGACAAAAGCTATAAATTCTGCGCCCTTCGCCTGATTCCGCAGATTTCTCTGGGCATTTATGCACGGCTGACGAAATTAAAAAAACACCCTCCCTTACATTGGGGGATGTTGCTTATAGGGCTTCTTTGTTATTTGTTGTTTGACTTTTCTCCGCTCCGAAAGCTGACTTTGTTTTATCAATGGACATCTGCCAGCTTGTTTGTTGCTATATTTTTGTACCCCATTGTGGTATATGTTCTTTCCGCATTTCAAGAGGTTTCCTATACCGAATCAAAATTTAGCCGAAGCCTCATAACCTGTTCCAATGCAACCTACCATATTTTTCTGGTGCAAATGCTGCTTTACAATATGATTTTGTATGCATGGAACGAACAGGTCAACAACATTCTGATTACCATGCCGATGAACCTTTTGGTTTGTTTTGCAGGAGGTCTCCTTTACTATCGGTGGCTTGGCCCTGTGGAAAACAGGGTGTTGAAGGGGTTAAAAGCCCGCTTGATTCCTCAAAAGAAAACAAGCTGATAACAGCAGTTTTTTATAGGGTTATCTTGTTAATCCTTTGAATGCAATCACAGCATATCATTTTTTCCTCGAGAGAAATCAAATCATTCTCACTTTCACAAAAGATGCAGGAAGGATATGCTTTTTTGATCATCAAAGTATCCTTTTGTAAACGGATATCCAATTCATCTCCGGCTTGGATATTCATTTTCCGTCTGTATTTTACAGGTATGACAAACCGTCCCAAAGAATCAAGTTCGTTTTTCATATTTTTCCCTCCAAATAAAAAATGTGTGGCAATCAACGAAAGCCACACAT
>JAZURC010000128.1:0-16151 GCA_045606005.1 Clostridia bacterium | reverse complement strand
AGTAGTATCCATCTTATATTTTACATTTTGTGAATGACAAGAAAAAACCGTCAGGAAAACATTTGATTTTCCTGACGGTTGCTTGTTTTTTGTCAAAACGAACACTTGCCGTACCCACGTACTGTCTGCGATTCGTTTTGACAAAATATACCCTTCGTTTTTCAGCGTCTGCTCAGCTTGATGACTTTGTCATCAAGCTGAGCAGAGGCGATTTTCGCCTCTGCCTTTTTTTGTTATAAGAAACTAATCTGCTCGTCTACACTGTCGCCCTTTCGCAGAAAACAACCTACTGCAGGAATGTTTTTTGTTTTGTAATACTGTAAATCCTTCAGTTTCAATGTTTCTGCAGGACAAAGGTCAGTTAAGATACTGCCCTTTTTGGAAAGAAGTACCGATACCCCTTGAGAATCTCTGGTGCTTTTCTGAGATACGGATGCGGTGTTAAATACCAAAATCTTTCCGGTATCGCTTATTGCCGCCAAATCCATTTCCTCTTGGAAATCAATCATTTTCACCAAGGGAGAAGCATCGGAATAGGCATTGGTCAACCGTTTTCGGTTGGTCTTGGTTTCATAGGATTTTAAGGGCACTTTTGCCATTTTCCCCGATTGGAATGCAAACAATACAAAGCCGCTGTAATCCTCGGTGACCACCATATCAACCACCCGTTCGCCGTCCTCCATTTTTAACAGGTTTGGCAAAAATTCTCCCAAAGTACTTGCTTTTCCGTCAGGTAAATCACTGATTTTTGCCTTATATACATTCTGACGGTCGGTAAAGAACAGAATTTCTGCCCGATTAAAGGTTTCTATCACACGGGTAATCTTGTCATCTTCTTTGAGCTTTTGCTCACCGCTGGTCCGCAGAGCAACCAGACTGATTTTCTTAAAGTAGCTTTCCTTTGTCAGGAACACCTTCAAAGCATAATCGTCGATAACCTCTTCCGGTTCAAATTCCTCCACATCTTCTTCGGTAATGAGCTCTGTTTTTCTGGGCTGACCGTATTTTTTTGCAATTTCCGTCAGCTGATTGATAATCAACTCGTTGATTTTTTCGGAGGATCCTATGGTTTCTTCCATATCAGCAAGCTGTTTTTCCAAATCATCTGTTTCGTTGGTACGCTTGAGAATATATTCACGGTTTAAGTTTCGCAGCTTGATTTCCGCAATGTATTCCGCCTGTACCTGATCAACGGAAAACCCTCTCATCAAGTTGGGAACAACATCCCGTTCTGCCTCTGTGTTACGGATAATAGCAATGGCTTTGTCAATATCCAAAAGCAACTCCCGCAGACCATAAAGTAAATGAAGCTTTTCCTTCATTTTTTGAATATCATAGTACAGTCCCCGCTTGATACAATCCACACGAAAGGCGGTCCATTCCTCTAAAATTTCTCCAATTCCGCACACTTTTGGAGTATTCCCAATCAAAATATTAAAGTTACAGGGAAAACTGTCCTCCAGCGTCGTCAACTTATAAAGCTTTGTCATCAATGCATTGGGGTCAGTTCCCCGCTTGACATCAATAGTAATTTTTAACCCCTTTAAATCAGTTTCATCACGAATATCTGATATTTCCTTGCATTTATTTTGCTTTACCAGCTCCGCTACCTTATCAATAATAGCTTCCAATGTGGTGGTATAAGGAATCTCGGTGATTTCTATACAATGATTTTTCTTATCATAATTGTATTTTGCACGAACCTTAAAGCTTCCCCGACCTGTACTGTAAATTTTTTCCATTTCTTCAGGCTTGTAAATGAGCATACCTCCGGTGGAAAAGTCAGGTGCTTTCAGGGTTTTACTGATTTTATGCTTGGGATTTTTAATCAGTGCAATGGTGGTTTTACAAACCTCAGCCAAGTTAAAACTGCAGATATTACTTGCCATTCCTACTGCAATTCCTAAGTTTGGATTGACAATAATGTTAGGAAATGTAACGGGAAAAAGAGTAGGTTCTTTTTTTGTTCCGTCAAAGTTATCCACAAAATCAACTGTTTCCTTATCAATATCCGAAAATAGCTCAGCTGCAAATTTTTCTAATTTTGCTTCTGTATAACGAGGTGCTGCAAATGCCATATCACGGGAGTACTGTTTCCCAAAATTTCCCTTAGAGTCGATAAAGGGATGCAGTAATGCTCCGTTATCACGGGTCAAACGAACCAAGGTGGCATAAATGGTCTGGTCGCCGTGAGGATTTAACTGCATGGTCTGTCCTACGATATTAGACGATTTGGTTCTGTCCCCATTTAGCAACTTCATCTGATACATGGTATAAAGCAATTTTCTGTGAGAAGGCTTGAATCCGTCTATTTCAGGGATGGCACGGGAGATGATAACGCTCATGGCGTAGGGCATATAGTTTTCGGTCAGTGTTTTTGAAATTTCCTGTTCTGTATATAAATTCACTTTTTCTCCCTCCTTAGCTCACATCTGTATAATCAATATATAAATATCCATCGCTTTCGATGAAATCTTTTCTGCCCTGCAGATTATCCCCTAAAAGCAAGTCGAACATTTCTTTGGTCTTTTCTTCGTCCTCAGGCATGACCCGAATCAGCTTGCGGGTTTCAGGATTCATGGTGGTTTCCCACATCATTTCTGCTGAGTTTTCGCCCAGCCCTTTGGAGCGCATAATTTTTATTTTTTCTCCTTCAAGCCCCGCTACAATCTGGTCTTTCTCCTTGTCTGTATAGGCAAACAGGCTTCCCTTTTTCGTCTGAATTTCATACAGCGGAGATTCGGCAATGAAGACATATCCTTGTTCAATCAAGGTGGGCATCAGGGTATAAAACATGGTTAAAATCAGCGTTCTGATCTGATATCCGTCTACATCTGCATCCGTACAGATAATAATTTTCTGATACCGAAGATTTTCCAGAGCAAAACCGCTTAAATCCTTATTGTGCTTGGATTTTAATTCCACACCGCATCCCAGCACCTTCACCAAATCCACAATAACATCGCTTTTGAATATTTTTTCATACCCTGCCTTTAAGCAATTTAAGATTTTACCACGAACCGGCATAATGGCCTGGAAATTCGCGTCTCTGCCCATTTTAACAGAACCCAATGCGGAGTCACCTTCCACGATATAAAGCTCTCGTAAGGAGGAATCACGGCTTCTGCAATCCACAAATTTTTGCACACGGTTGGAAATATCAATGGTGCCTGATAGCTTCTTTTTCAGATTCAGCTTCGTTTTCTCTGCATTTTCACGGCTTCTCTTGTTGACCAAAATCTGATTGGAAATTTTCTCTGCATCTGCCTTGTTTTCTATTAAATAAATTTCCAACTGACTTTTCAGAAAATCCGTCATGGCCTCCTGAATAAATTTATTGGTTATAGACTTCTTTGTCTGATTTTCATAGCTGGTTTCAGTGGAAAAACTGCTGCTGACAAAAAGCAGACTGTCCTCCACATCCACAAAGGTGATTTTACTTTCGTTCTTTGTATATTTATTATTTTGTCTTAAATACTGGTCCAAGACAGAAACAAAGGCTGACTTTGTTGCTTTTTCAACAGAACCGCCATGCTCCAACCAACTGGAGTTATGATAATATTCAATAAAATTGTTTTCATTATTAAAACAAAAAGCAACATTCAGCATGACCTTATATTCCTGTTTATCCTCACGGTCACGACCTTTTCGCTCTGTCTGATAAAAAACGGGGGCTGTCATTTCTTTTTCGTTTGATAATTCTTTTACATAACCTAATATGCCTTCAGGATAGCAAAATTCGTAGGTTTCAAACTGATTTTTCTCCACTTCATCCTTTAAAATCAGGGTAAGTCCTGCATTGACCACCGCTTGCTTTTTCATGGTGGATAAATAATAGTCCAAAGGGATGTCAATATCTGTAAACACCTCTAAATCCGGCTTCCAGTGAATAATTGACCCCGTATGACGGTGACGGAATTTTTCCTTTGTCAATCCGCCGACATTTTCACCCTTTTCAAAATGGAGCTGATATTTATTTCCTCCCCTGCAAACGGTAACATCCATATATTCAGAGGAATACTGGGTGGCACAGCTTCCAAGACCGTTCAGACCCAAGCTGAATTCATAACTGTCAGACTCCCCTCGAGAGTACTTTCCGCCGGCATACAGCTCGCAAAATACCAATTCCCAGTTGTACCGTTCTTCCTTTTCGTTATAGTCCAATGGAATACCTCGTCCGTAATCCTCAACGATAATGGACTTATCCAAGAAACGGGTCACTTCAATCCGATCCCCAAATCCTTCTCTTGCCTCGTCAATGGAGTTGGACAAAATTTCAAAGAAAGAATGACAGCATCCTTCGATTCCGTCAGACCCGAAAATGACCCCAGGACGGAGTCTTACACGGTCTGCACCTTTCAACATTGTAATGCTCTGTTCATTATATTCCTGTTTTTTTGCCACATTTTCACCTCTATCTTTTTATCTTTATAAAACGGGAAAAGGAAACCCTTGATAGGTTTCCTGACTTTTGTTAGGTTAAATCGCCTTTTATAATGTTATATTGTTCCAAATCCTCCGGCGAAATCAATTCTTCTTTGATTTCCTCAAGCAACTGTTGACAGGTAACTATGTCCCCCGCCACATATGCTTCTTTTAGTTTTTGCAATACCTCTTTGTTATCCTGATATGCTTTGTTTTCCTGTTGTAATTTTGTAATTTCCTGCTTTAAAACTTCATTTTCCTCTTTTAAGGTTTTATTTTCTTGCAACAAGGTATCATTTTGCTCCGAAATATCCCGAGCGGTTTTTTGAATCCCTTTGGAATAGTTCTTTTCTTCCGTCAACTGTTCGCTGATTTGTTCTTTTTCCAGCTTTATCCGTTCCTGACTGAAGGAAGAATACAAAATCATGACAACAATAATAACAAAGGAAACCAAAACATAAGCCCAAAAATACTTATGTGCATTATTCTGCGGTGCTTGTGTTTCCTGCAATGCCTACCCTTCTTTCAAAATGTTTCACGTGAAACAAAACTATTTTTTGATCAATTCCATGACGCGTTCTAATTCAGACATATCATAGTATTCGATTTCTATTTTATTTTTATTCTTTCCTGCAACAACTCTCACTTTGGTTCCAAGATAAGACTGTAGCTCCGTTTGAATACTTTTTAACTGAGATTTTAAATTCAAATCAATCGGCTCTTTTTCCCGTTCCGAATGAGATTGTTCCATCTGCGCAATCAATTTTTCTATCTGTCTGACACTTAAATCCTCTGCAATCACCTTTTGTGCCAAATCAGTTTGTAATTCCGAATCGCTGATACCGGAAATAGCCCGGGCATGACCACTAGAAATTTCCCCGTAAATCACCATATCCTGAACATTTTCGGGCAAATTCAGAAGTCTTAATGCGTTCGCAACCGCCGGACGGCTTTTTCCCACCTTATCCGCAACCTGCTGTTGGGTCAGAGAAAATTCCTCCATTAAGGTTTTGTAGCCCTTCGCTTCTTCAATTCCGTTTAAATCCTCTCTCTGAAGATTTTCAACCAATGCAATTTCTGCACTTTGTTGGCGGGAATAAGTTTTAATCACCACAGGAACAGTGGTCAGACCTGCAAGCTTTGCCGCTCTCCATCTTCTTTCTCCCGCAATGATTCGATAAAATCCGTTTGATTGCTCCGTTACAATCAAAGGCTGTATCACTCCATGAATTTTGATAGATTCTGCCAATATAGCAAGCTTCTCCTGATCAAAGTCTTTTCTGGGCTGATCAGCATCCGGTTCAATCTGAGTGATTTTAATTTCGGCAACACCGGTCTGCATCGTTTCGTTTTCAATAGAAAAATCCTCGGATATGAGTGCTCCAAGGCCTTTTCCCAAGCCTTTTTTTGCCATAAAACCCCTCCTATTTGTTATTTTTTATCACTTCATTTGCCAATTCAGTATAGCTTTCCGAACCTCTGGAATAAGGGTCATAAGCAATGATAGGTTGCCCGTAGCTGGGCGCTTCACTTAAACGCACATTTCTTGGAATGACCGTGTGATATACCTTGTTCGGAAAGAATTTCTTGACTTCATCTGCTACCATCATAGACAAATTTGTTCTGGAATCATACATCGTAAGCAGGATTCCTTCAATATCAAGCTCTGCATTGAGCTGTTTTTTGATTGATTTTACTGTCTGCATCAATCGGCTCAAGCCCTCTAACGCATAATATTCACACTGAACAGGAATTAAAACACTGTCAGATGCCACCAACGCATTGATTGTCATTAAATTTAAGGATGGAGGACAATCAATCAAAATGTAGTCATATTGATTTTTTATGTCAGAAAGGGCATTTTTCAGCATATACTCCCTTTTTTTCATAGAGACCAATTCAATTTCTGCTCCGGCAAGCTGAATATCGGAAGGAGAAAGATACAATTCTCCAAATTCCGTTTTTACAATGCTTTCTTCCATTGGTTGTTCACCGATTATCACCTGGTAAACGGTAGATTCCAATTCTTCTGCATCAATTCCCAAACCGCTGGTAGCGTTTCCCTGAGGATCCATGTCAATTAAAAGCACTTTTTTGCCCTGTTGTGCCAAGCAAGCGCTTAAATTTACGGTAGTCGTTGTTTTGCCAACGCCGCCCTTTTGGTTTACTACCGAAATAATCTTTGCCATGGGGTCCCCCTCCTTAGTTTGTTTCATCCACTAAATCAATTCTGTTGTCCTTTGCAAATTTGCGGAATCCTTCTTTGTAATCCTGATAAAACTCCTTGTTTTGCATCATGGAAAACTCCACAGGCTGTCCATATTTCTTTAATTTTAATACAATTTTTTCAGAAGGAACTGCTTTAAACAATTTTCTTTCCTCACAAGGAACAAAAGAAATTTTCAAAAACTGGTCATAGGGAAGATTTAAAATTTTCGGTATTTTTTTCCCCGTCTCGTTTTTAAAAATTGTTGCAAGAACCACTTCTGTTGTATCAAATTCAATTTTTCTTTTTGCCATGTTTCTTACCTCCTATATGTAACAATATTATTAACGTTACTAATTATAACATATTTTCCGACAAAATTCAACCTCTTTTTTCATGTTTCACGTGAAACATTTTGTTTTTTCCCCGATTTAGGGATGATGATTGAATATTTAATATAATCCTCATGGTCTGTTTTTTCCGCCCGTGCCATAACCCCCGCCTGTTTCATGGAGTCTACGGCTTTGTTTATAGTGTTAAAAAACAGCCTCAAATCCTTAGTAAACCCTACTTTTGTTTCCTTTTTCTTTTGCATTTCTTTTTTTTGACAGGAAAGCAAGGCCTTCTCTACAATTTTTTCCGTTTCTTTTACGTTTAAATTTTTCTCTATGATTTCCTGTAACAGCTTTAATTGTACCTCTTCATCATAAATTTTCAGCAGTGCTCGCGCGTGCCGTTCAGATAATTTGTGAATCACCAGTTGCCTTTTTACCGTTTCGTTTAACCGTAGCAGTCTTAGCTTATTGGCTACGGTGGACTGATTTTTTCCAACTCGATCGGCAATCATTTCCTGAGTCATTCCATGAACCCGCATCAAGGTATCAAATGCCGAGGCTTCCTCCCAATAGGAAAGATTGCTCCTCTGGATATTTTCAATCAATGCCACCACTGCCGTATCCTTTTCGTCAAATTGCTTGATGATCACGGGAACTTCGTGTAGCCCTGCCTGTTTTGCAGCTTTTAATCTTCGTTCTCCTGCAATCAGCTCGTATCCGTCCATTGTTTTTCTTACCAGTAACGGCTGTAGAATTCCATACTGTCGAATGGAAAGACACAACTCATCAATGGAGGTTCTGTCAAACACCCTTCTTGGCTGATACGGACTTGGCACAATCTGTTCAGTAGAAATATAGTGTACTTTGTCCTCTGCTTGTCCCGTAATTTGCTCAAAAATCTCATTAAAATGAAAAATCGACATCCCTTTCTCTCCTTTATCCCGGTATTTTTTACAGTTCTATTATACCATAAATCAATGTAAGAGGAGAAAAATTCGTTCGACTTTTCCAAAGAATATTTAGTTGTTTTTCGTTAAGATAAGGGGTTTTTCGAGGGAGTTCCTGCCTTGCGGGGGTACTTTTTAGGTGTATTTTCAGTTTTTTCAACGGAAATAACCGTATGACTGTCGATTACCGTTGTAAAAATGGCTTTTGTCTTTCCGCCTAACAGAGAAATGGCTTTTTCTGCCTGTTCCAGCTCTGCTTGACCCTGACTTCCTTTCATAGCAATCCAGTATCCGCCCCTTTTTACAAAAGGAAGACATAACTCTGCCAACACATTCATTGGCGCCACCGCTCTTGCAACAGCAAAGTCAAATTGCTCCCGAAATTCAGGATTTTGTCCTGCATCCTCTGCTCGCCCATGAACAAAAGACACGCCTTCCAAACCTAGCTCTTGTTTCACTTCTTCTAAAAAGGCTAACCGTTTTTGCAAGGAATCAAGAAGGACCATTTCAATAGAAGGACAAGCAATTTTCAGAGGAATGGAAGGGAAGCCCGCTCCTGTTCCCACATCAATTAACCTTCCCATTTTTATAAGACCTGTGTTAAGACAGGTTAAGCTGTCCACAAAATGTTTTTGTACTACTTCCTCGGGTTTTGTTATGGCTGTCAGATTCATTTTCTGATTCCATTCGGTTAATAATTCATAGTACAGCACAAATTGGTCAAGCTGTTTTTCCGTTAACATAACATTTATTTTTTCTGCTTCTGTTTTTAAAAATTGTTTCATATCATTTGTTTAAATATACCATCAGAACTGCTACATCTGCCGAGGACACCCCCGAGATTCGGGATGCCTGACCCAATGATTCCGGGCGGATTTGGTCTAATTTTTGCCTTGCTTCCAGTCTTAATCCATAAATCTGATGATAATCAATCTCCTGTGGAATTTTTTTGTTTTCCATTTTCAAAAATTGCTCAACTTGTTGTTTTTGTTTTTCAATATATCCCTGATATTTAATGGAAATATTTACCTGTTCTGTTACGTCAACCGGTAATTCCGGTCGTTCTTTATCCGCAAACTGAAGTCCATCATAAGTCACAGTAGGTCTGCGAATGAGTGCTGCAAGACGGATTCCTGTGGTCAATTTACTTTCTCCCTGTTCCTCCAGATAGCGGTTTAATGCATCAGAAGGGGGGAGGGTAGTGGATTCGCAGCGTTTAATTTCTTGTTCTATTAACCGCTGCTTTTCACAAAATTCATCATACCGTTTTTGTGAAATCAATCCGATTTCATAACCCAAAGGAGTCAATCTGGCATCGGCATTATCCTGTCTTAAAAGTAGTCGGTATTCAGACCGTGCGGTCATCATCCTGTAAGGCTCTCGGGTTCCCTTAGTCACCAAATCATCAATTAAGGTTCCGATGTACCCTTGGCTGCGGTCAATAATCACAGGCTCTTTTGCTTGAATTTTCCGTGCAGCATTGATGCCTGCAATCAAACCCTGAGCTGCCGCCTCCTCGTATCCTGATGAGCCGTTAAACTGGCCTGCACCGTACAATCCACTCATTTTTTTCACTTCTAAGGTGGGTTTTAACTGGAGAGGGTTGATACAATCATATTCAATGGCGTATCCCGTTCTCATAACCTTTACATTTTCAAGTCCTGAAACAGACCGCAAAAACTTCAGTTGAACATCCTCAGGCAAGCTGCTTGACATCCCCTGTACATACATTTCCTTGGTATCAAGCCCTGTTGGTTCAATAAATAACTGATGCCGTTCCTTATCGGGAAACCGCATCACTTTATCCTCTATCGAAGGGCAATACCGGGGACCGACCCCTTCAATTTGGCCCGAGTAAAGAGGAGAGCGGTGAATATTTTCACGAATGATATCATGGGTTTTCTGATTGGTATAAGTCAGCCAGCAAGACAGCTTATTTTCTAACTTTTCCTTTGTGGTAAACGAAAAGGGAACAATTTCCTCATCTCCCTTTTGCTCCTCCATTTTTGAGGTATCCACACTGTCAAAATGAACTCTTGCAGGAGTCCCTGTTTTAAATCTCATCAGTTCAATTCCCTGGTCAATTAAGCATTGGCTTAGCTTAGTGGCGGCAAACATCCCGTCAGGTCCGCCTGTATAAAACACATCGCCAATAATGATTCTTCCTTGAAGATAGGTTCCGCTGGCAATCACCACCGCTTTTGCTCCAAATTCTGCACCTAAATGGGTAACAACGCCCTTCACGGCATTTTCTTCAAACAAAATCTCTGTAATTTCACATTGTTTGATATCAATGTTAGGCTCTTGTTCCAGCCTTTTTTTCATTTCTTCCTGATATTTTCTTCTGTCTGCCTGAGCACGCAGAGAGTGAACCGCAGGGCCTTTTCCTCTGTTTAATATTCTTGACTGCAAAAAGGTTTTATCTATGACATGGCCCATTTCTCCTCCCAATGCGTCAATTTCACGCACCAGATGACCCTTTGAGGTTCCCCCGATTCTGGGGTTGCAGGGTAAATTTGCAATGGCATCCAGATTCATGGTAAACAGAGCAACACTGCAGCCCAGTCTTGCTCCTGCAAATGCCGCTTCGCATCCTGCATGACCTGCACCGATAACGGCAATATCATAATCTCCTCCGTGATACATACCTTTCACTCCTATTTTCCTACACAAAAATCCGCAAAAATGTGCTTGACTGTATCTTCGCTGACTTCAAGTCCCGTAATTTGCCCCAAATGACGACAGGCATCTGTTAAATCTATGGAAACCATATCAAGAGGCATCTCCCGTCCCAACAAAGCTTCCTCTATACTTTTTAAAGCAAGCTCTAGGCATTGTTTGTGCCTTACATTGTTCAATAACGGAGAGTGGGATAATTCCCGTTCATCTGTGACTGCCCTTTGGTAAATTGCTTCATAAAGAGCATCCATACCTTCTCCTGTCTTACAGGAAATGGTCAGTACCTCCTTATCAATTTCTAATCGGGAAGGCAAATCTCCTTTGTTTTTCAGATACAACACCTGTTTCCCTTCCAGTAAGGACATAATTTCCTTATCATTTTCATCCAAAGGACGGGAACCATCTAAAACAAATAAAATCAAATCACTTTTGGGTATCAGTTCCTTGCTTTTTTCCACACCGATTTGCTCCACCGTATCCTCTGTCTGACGGATGCCCGCCGTATCAATCAACCGAACGGGAACACCCTTAATTTCCAGTTCATCTTCTATCACATCACGGGTGGTGCCTTCAATTTCCGTTACGATTGCTTTTTGTTCTTTTAATAAGCTGTTCAAAAGAGAAGATTTTCCCGCATTGGTTTTGCCGATAATCAACGTATTCAAGCCGGTTTTCAAAATTCTTCCCCGTTCAAATTCTTTTAATAAACAAACAATTTCATTCTTGACCGTTTCTAGTGCGTTGAAAAATTCTTCCTTTTCCCATTCCTCTATTTCTTCATCGGGAAAATCAATCACAGCCAGAATTTTTGCATTTATGGATACAATTTTTTCTCGAAGTCCGTTAATTTTCTGGGAGATTCCCCCCGTTAACTGACCTGTCGACTGATAAACCGCACTTTCCGCACCGGAATTGATTAAATCTATGACCGCCTCCGCTTGGGAAAGGTCCATTTTTCCATTTAAGAATGCGCGTTTAGAAAACTCTCCCCGCTCCGCATTCCTGGCACCTGCTCCAAGAACCGCTTCTAATACCATTATAGTGTTTTTCACACCGCCGTGACAATAGATTTCCACCGTATTTTCACCGGTAAAGGAGGCAGGCTCCCGAAACACACCGCACACTACCTGATCAATGATTGTTTCATTTTTCTTTATTGTACCGTATACCATTTGGTACCCGCCCGTTTCCCCCAAGGTCTTATTTCCGCTGAATATCCTATCACAAATGGAAAAGGCCTCTTTTCCGCTGACCCGAATCATAGATACCGCACCTTTTCCCGGGGGAGTAGAAACTGCAGCTATGGTATCCTCTGTCATCATCATTTTCAAGACCTCCTTATCTTAAAATGGCGAGGAAACCATCATTTCCTCGCCAATGTTTGCATTGTTTCTTATTCATCCTCCGATTGCACAGGCCGTCTGTAGCTTTGACGGTTGTAATTATGATTTCTCTTAATTGCATTTTTTGGGCTGATAACAATTTTTCTGTTAGGTTCTTCCCCTACACTGTAAGTTTGAATCATATCATCCTCTTGTAATGCAGAGTGAATAATTTTGCGTTCATAAGCATTCATAGGCTCTAAAGAAACATTTCTTCTGTTTCTCTTAGCTTTTTCTGCCAAGCGAAGAGCAAGATTTTGCAACGTTTTCTCTCGTTCGCTTCTGTAATTTTCCGTGTCGAGAGAAATCTTATAATAATCCTCAGATGATTTATTGACAGCCAAGGTGGTCAGATACTGTAATGCATCCAGCGTTTCTCCCCGTCTGCCGATAACCGCACCCATTTCTTTTCCTGAAAGATTGATGCAAATTTCTTTTTCTCCCATAGTGTACTCTATGTTTACTTCCAGATTCATTTTTTCAAATACTTGAGATAAAAATTCTTTTGCTTTTTTTCCTGCTTCAACATTTTCCACAGGTTTTTCTGCAAAAAATTCTTCTTCTGCAGGTTCTTCCTGTTCTTCCAATGCAGTCAGCTTTACCTTTGCCAGTTTGCTTCCGATTCCTAAAAATCCGCTTTTTTCTCTTTCAATAATTTCAACAGTAACCTCTTCTTCACTTAAGCCTAATACTTCAAGACCTAATTTCATTGCCTCTTCTACTGTTTTTCCTTCTTGTTCAATTTGTCTTCTCATCTTACTTTTCACCGTCTTTCTTTTTCGACGAAAATTTTTCCATCATCACTTTTCTGTTAAACCATAATTGCTGTAAAATAGACAGTACATTATTGATAATCCAGTACAACCCTACGCCGGAAGGCATCATAAAACAGAAATACCCTGTCATCAAAGGCATAATCGTCATCATACTCTTACTCATGGACGCCGCATTATCATCTCCGCCGGTATTTGGTTGCGTCATTGTAGTAATCTTACTGGTTAAATATGTTGTTAAAACTGCTAAAATCGGAATCAGCCATAAAAGGCTGAATTTTGTTAATTGGGGATTTGTTGCCAAATCCAATCCAAAAAAATTAAAATCGATAGATTGTATTCCATCAGGTAAAAGTTCTCCCAATTTCTGAATCACATCAGGAGTCATCTTATTTGCAATTTCAATTTCTTTTGTCATCAAAATGTTTTTGTTGGTGATATCAATATCCAACTTCAATGCATTAACAATTTTAATAATGGTTTCAGACCCAAGACCCATAATATAGGTCACAGGTTGATTGATGACACGGTACAACGCAAAAATAATGGGAAACTGAATCAGCATGGGTAAACATCCTGCTGTAGGGTTTACATGATGCTCTTCATACAGCTTCATGGTTTCTTTTTGCAGCTTTTCTTTATCATTTTTGTACTTTTTATTCAGTTTTGCCAGCTCAGGCTGGATTAGACGCATTTGTTCCATTGATTTTTGTTGCTTGATATTCAGCGGGAAAATCAACAGTTTCATTAAAATTGAAAACAAAATAATAGCCAGGCCGTAATTATTCACAATCTGATAAATGAATTTTAATACAGGACCCAGCACAGGCGCTAAAAACGCCAACGCATTCATCATAAGAACTCGTTCCTCCTACTATTTGACGGGATCATATCCACCTTTACAAAAAGGATTACATCTCACTATGCGCTTGATTGCCATCCATCCTCCCCGCACAACACCGTATTTTTCCACCGCTTCTATAGCATACGCAGAACATGTGGGATAAAACCTGCAACACGGTTTTTTAATGGGAGAGAGAAACTTCTGATATCCTTTTATCAAATATATCACTATTCTTTTCATCTTTTTTTTTCAAGATTACACGCAGAAAACAAAGAAAGAAGAGAAGAACGAATGTGATAAAAATCCGCATTGGCAGCTTTTGAACGTGCCACTACAACAAAATCATACCCTTGTACAATTCTTTCCTCATTCAGCCTGTAATTTTCTTTAATCATTCTTCTGATACGGTTTCTTACGACTGCGGTTCCAACCTTTTTACTTACCGTGATTCCCAAATGATTTTCCGTTCCGCGGTTTTTCCGATAATAAAGAACAAGATACTTGTCCGACACAGACTTTGCCGAACGGTACATACTGCGAAACTGAAAATTTCTGTTCATAGATGTTGTATGCCGCATAACAATCTCCCTATCGAGGAAGGAAAAAGACCACTCGGGTGGCCTTTTGAAAATCCCCCGCCTATGCTTCTGCCCTTATGCAGACAGCTTTGCTCTGCCCTTCAATCTTCTGCGAGCCAGCACCTTTCTTCCATTGGCAGTGCTCATTCTTTTTCTGAAGCCGTGCTCCTTGCTTCTCTGACGCTTTTTGGGTTGATATGTTCTTTTCATCTATGACTACACCTCCTTGCAAATAATAAACAAACCAAAATTCCCTTTACAAAAAGGGATACAAAATTGATTATACTTTATTTTATAGGCATTTGTCAATACAAATTTAAAAATTTTTCTATTAAAATCAAAAAATTTTTATTTTTATCACTTTTTTCTCTATTTTTTCTTGCATAATTGTTATTTTTTTGATATAATGGTAAGGGTATTATTATATTTATATATATTATTATATTTGTAATAGCTGAAAAAGAGGTGAATGATTACGAATAAACAGCAAATTTGGGAAAGAGCATTGGCAATTTTAAAAGATGAGGTTTCTGAAATTGCTTATAAAACATGGTTTGCAGCTCTTACTCCCTTAGATTCTAACAATCAGCATTTTGTTCTTTCTGCCCCAAATGACATTCATAAAAATATGATTGTAAATAAATATCTTCCTTTGTTGCAAAGTGCGGTAGAAATGGCAGCAAATCAAGAACTGCAAATTGAATTGGTATTACAAAATGAATATGTTTCTTCTCAACCGGCTCCTCATCCTCCTTTTCATTCAAATTTGAATCCAAGATATACTTTTGAAGAATTTGTTGTAGGGGAAAATAATAAATATGCTCATGCTGCCTGTCTTGCAGTTGCAGAAAACCCTGCTAAGATTTACAATCCTCTTTTTATTTATGGAAATTCAGGGTTGGGAAAAACCCATTTAATCCATTCTGTGGGTCATTATATCTTACAAAACAGTCCTGATGTGAAGATTATGTATGTAACCAGTGAAAAATTCACCAACGATATGATCAATGCAATCAAAGACGGAAGAATGGAAGAATTCAGAAGCATTTACCGTTATGTTGATGTTTTGATGATTGATGACATTCAGTTTTTTACCGGTAAGGTGAGAGCACAGGAAGAACTGTTTCATTGTTTTAATACCTTGTATGATGCGAATAAACAGTTGGTATTTACCAGTGACCGTCCTCCGAAGGACATTGCCGTCTTGGAAGAAAGAATCAAAACCAGACTGGAAAGCGGTTTAATCATGGACCTGCAACCACCGGACTTTGAAACAAGAGTTGCAATTCTTAGAAAAAAAGCACAGTCTAACAACATTGAAATTCCTGATAACATTATTGATTTGGTGGCAACCACCATTAAATCAAACATCAGAGAATTAGAGGGTGTTTTAAAAAGAATTCATGTTATGAAAACCTTATCTCACGAACCAATCACAGAGGATAAGGTAACCGATATTTTACGTAACTTTTTCCACAGCGGTGACGATACGGTTCTTTCCAATCAGGAAGTATTAAAAGAAGTATCCCGCTATTTCGATATTCCCCAGGAAGAAATTCTTTCTAAAAAAAGAACAAAGGAAATTGCTTATGTTCGTCAGATTGCCATGTATTTATGCCGTGAAATTGTGGGAGATTCGTTAAAAGAAGTAGGGAATTTCTTTGGAAAAAAAGATCATTCCACAGTGCTTCATGCTTGTGATAAAATTGAATCTGAAATGAAAAAGGATATAGAGCTTCAAAATCAAATTGTTGATATTACAAAAAATATAAGACATGGAAATTAAGATTTATCCACATAATTTTCCACATTTGTGAATGAATAACTTGTGGAAAAGAAGATTGTAAAAAAAGTTATTCTTTTTTATAAACATCGTATGTTTATAAAAAATTAAGCATCTATACTCAATGACCTTACTTTTCCACAAAGTCACATTCCTTATGACTACTATTTAATAAATTTAATTATTTATTCTTTTTATT
>JAZURC010000127.1:0-7840 GCA_045606005.1 Clostridia bacterium | reverse complement strand
TATGCTGATGAGCTATCTGGCAACGGGTAAAATGGTGGAATATGAATCCTTAACCCAATTAAAAGAACTGTTGATTTCAAACGGCTGGACCATACAAACCGCTCTTTGTACTTTGATTTTATGCCTCTTTCATTTCCCTTGCGGAACGACCTGTCAGACCATTTATAAAGAAACGAAAAGCATAAAATGGACCTTGTTTTCTATACTACTTCCTACCGCGATAGGACTTCTTCTTTGTTTTTTGATTACCCTCATATTCAAAGTTATGCACATTTGACAAAAAAGTCAAATGTGCATTTCTTTCCTTCTTCTCAGATATTTCTCCTTCGTCGCCATTCCTCCCCGAATATGACGGACAGATTTGTTTTCAGCCAGCACCTTTGCAACCTCGTTACACAAACTGCGGTTCAAACGGAATAACCTTTCTGTCACATCCTTATGTACTGTTGATTTGGAAACACCAAACTGTTTTGCGGCATCTCTCACTGTTGCTTTGTATTCCAAAATATATTCTGCAAGCTGTATGGTTCTTTCTTCTATTCGGGTATTCAATCCACCGCCTCCCTCTTTGACGCTTTACTCCACTATATGCAGCGAAAACATCAATTAGTACAGGTAAGATTCCGCTAAAATCATCTACAACATTTCAAACTTTTTAGAAATTTATTCCAACTTTTTCTTTACATAAAAATTTCCTTCATGCAAACAATAATGGTGTAATTTAGAAACAAAGGAGCGAGTAATATATGAGAGCAACAGGAATTGTGCGTCGTATAGATGACTTAGGTCGTGTAGTGATACCAAAAGAAATCAGAAGAACCATGAGAATAAGAGAGGGAGATCCGCTGGAGATTTTTACTGAAAAGGACGGAGAAGTGATTTTTAAAAAGTATTCTCCCATTGGTGAATTGGGTGTTTTTGCGGCACAGTATGCCGATACATTGGCAAAAACAAGCGGTCATTCCATTTGCATTACAGATAAAGATACCGTCATAGCCGTAGGCGGTGTTCCCAAAAGAGAATTAAATGACAAACGGATTTCCCCGGAATTGGAGCAAATTTTAAACGAAAAAAATGCAGTATCATTTCGTCCGGATGACCAGAACAAAACAAACGTCATTGACGGAATGGATAAATACGTTGCAGGCATGGTAGTGCCTATCATTTCTGAAGGCGACTCCATTGGTTCAGTCGTATTTTTTGGAACCGATCAAATTCCGAAAATAAGTGATGTGGAAGATAAGTTAGCAAAAACAGCAGCATCCTTTTTGGGAAAACAAATGGAAGAATAAAAAAATACTCCAAGAAGTTTTCATAGCCTTCTTGGAGTATTTTTTATCCATAATATTGTTTATACCATTCTGCAAATTTTCGTAACCCTTCTCGTAAAGGTGTAGAAGGTTTAAAATGAAAATCCTTCATCAAGTCTGTCACATCCGCATAGGTCATTTCCACATCCCCCGGCTGCATGGGAACCAATTCCTTGTGAGCTTCAAAATCATAATCACTTGGGAGCACTCCGGCTCTCATCAGCTCCTGCTGCAAAATATCTACAAATTCAAGGAGATTTTCCGGTTGGTTGTTACCGATATTATAAACCTTATGCCTTACGCCGTCTTCATTCTCCTGAGGAGGTTGTTGCATCACATTTCTCACTCCGGTTACAATATCATCAACATATGTAAAATCACGCTTGCAATTTCCGTAATTAAAAATTTGAATGGTTTCCCCTTTTACAAGCTTATTGGTAAAACCGAAATATGCCATATCCGGACGCCCCATAGGTCCGTACACCGTAAAGAAACGAAGGCCGGTAGCAGGAATTCCGTATAGCTTGGAATAGGAATGTGCCATGAGCTCATTGGATTTTTTTGTTGCTGCATATAAAGAAACGGGGGAATCTGCCTTATCTTCTGTTGAATAAGGAATTTTTTTGTTGGTACCGTATACCGACGAGGAGGACGCATATACCAGATGCTTCACACCATGCCGACGGCACGCCTCTAACACATTAAAAAACCCAATCAGATTACTGCTGATATAAGCATCAGGATTGGAAATAGAATACCGCACTCCCGCCTGTGCCGCTAAATTCACCACAATGCTCGGCTCATGCTCAACAAATACGTTCTCAACAGTTTCTTTCTCTGCAATATCTCCTTTAATAAAAAGAAACTTTGGATATTGTTTCAGCAAATTCAATCGTGCATTTTTTAGATTGATATCATAATAATCATTCAGATTATCCAAGCCTACAACCGTTTTTCCTTCCTCCAGCAAACTCTTGGAAAGATAAAATCCGATAAAGCCGGCAACTCCTGTTACAAGAACTTTTTCTGTCATCATTTTCTCCTTTTATTTCACAATCCCCTGATAGGTGTTTTGCACTGCTTCATAGCTTGCAAGATTTCCGATATCATACCGCTTTCCGGGCATTTCCATCGCATAAACAGGCTGTTTTTTATAAAGATATGCAGGAAAGCTTCCAGGAGCATCCTTGCCGCATCCGTCTTGCAATGCCTGTTCAAGCATCGCAATATCTTCTCCTGTATACAAATAAAAAGGAGGAGCAAGCCAATTTGATTTTGGGTTAGCAGGCTTTTCTTCCATAGAAAGAATCCTGTCCTGTTCGTCAAATTCTACCACACCGGAGGATTGACACCGCCTTTTTTCCGGTTCATAATACCGCATAATACAAGAATGCTTCTTTTTGTCAAAATATTCAATCATACGACACAGAGAAAAATCAAGCACATTGTCTCCTGCAATCACCATGGTTTCTCCCTGTATTTCCAATTCCTTTACCGCAAATAAAATATCCGCAACCGCACCCAGTCTTGTTTCATTACTTTCCGTTTTATCATCTAATACAACAATGGGGACCTGGCTTTTCTTTTCTTTCGCCCATTGTTCAAAATGGGTTGCAAACTTATGATTGGATACTACAATATAACGATCCACCCGACCGGATTTGCTGATATCGTCAATCAGCCAATCCAAAATCGTCTTATCCCGTACCTTTAGCAAGGGTTTTGGCATATGTTCAGTTAGAGGATACAGTCTTGTAGCATATCCTGCCGCCAGAATAATACAATCCATATTGTTTCTCCTTTATACTTCACATCCATCTGCTGACTGACAGAAATGGACGGAAAATTTTCCCTTGTATTGAGGAAATTGCTTCAGATAACGATTGGTTACCGTTTTCTTAATGCTTTCTTCAAATGACGGATCAATCAACGCCATACAGCAACCCTTAAAGCCTGCACCGCTGAATCGACCTCCATAAATACCGTCAGTTTCCAGCATAATATCATAAATGGCTTTCAGCTCCTCAGAGCCCGTTTCATAATCATAAATACTGCTATGTCCGCTTTCAAAGGAAAGTTTCCCTAACGCTTCAATATCTCCCTTTCTCCATGCCTCTACTCCTTTGTTTACACGTTCAAATTCCGTATAAAAATGAGAAGCACGCTTTCTCCAGTTTTCAGGCAGCTTGTCTTTATATTGCTCAAATACATCACGGGGAACCTCTCTTAATCTACTATCCTCAAATTTCCCGTACTCCATTCCGGCAAACGCTTTTAATGCATAGGATGCAGCTTTCAGTTCGTCTACACGCATATTAAATGCAGAACTTGCCAGACTTCTCTCTACGCCACTGAAAAAAATTGCAAATTCAAAAGGTTTCATGTTTGAATTTTTCGGAATCAGTTCAAAGCTGTCATCTCTGGTGTCCAGATATAATAAATGGTCTTTTTTACTGTACACCTCACAGGATTGATCCAGTTTTCCACAAGATACCCCCACATAACGGTTTTCCGCCTGTAACGCAAGCTGAATCAGCTGACTCTTGGACAACATTATTTGGTTAACCTGGCAAAGGGCACTTAAATAGGCGAGAATAACGGCTGCTGAAGATGACAAACCACCAATTGGCAGGGAACCCTGAATCAGAGCATAGATTCCTTTTTTTATTTCATGCTTTTTAGCCAAAAACAAAGTAGCCCCTCTCAAATAATCTGCCCAGTCATTTTGCTTCACGGGAGGGACATCGTGGATGTGGAACTGTACTTTCCCTTCAAAATTCATACTTTGCACTTCAACAACACCGTTGTTGGAAGGAACATAGGCAATTTCAATTCCCTTATTAATCGCAAATCCCGATACAATTCCGTATTGATGGTCGGAATGGGCACCAATGGGACAAACCCGATAAGGACAAAACGCAATCTGAATTTCATTTTCTTTAGGATATAGTTTTAGAAATTTCTCTTTTAAATCCATTTTCCACTCACACACCCATTTAAAAATTCTCTATCTCTTCTTTTAGTATAATTAAAATATAAAAAAACAATCAGCTTAAATTATATCTCTTTTTACATGTTTTGTCAACAATTTGCGCCCTTTTTTTCAAATGATAACAAAAAAGAAATGCTATCATTACAATACCACTGCTTTTCCTAGATTATTTTGAGTTATTTTTCAAACTGTCCTTTTTATGACACACTAAATCAGATATAATGCAATAAAAGGAGTGTGAAACAAATGAAATTTATGAAATCATTAACCCCGACAGACCCTGATTACGCAGAATTACTTGCACAAAAGGCAGCACATAAGCTTTATTTTTCCAAAAACAAACAAGAAAGGGAAAGTCATTTCGGAAAACATCTGCTAAAAGGCACCATTGCCCTTTTTTCTGTAATGATTTCCGTCACTTTCCCTTGTTCTCTTGTATGGAATTTAAGCATTATTGCAACGCTGGCTGCATTTATCTTTTTATGACAGATATGCTTTATACCCCTGAATATGCGGAGAAGCCGCCATCAACGGGAACTACGATACCGTTGACAAATCCGGATGCTTTGTTGTCTACCAAATACAGTAAGGTACCAATCAATTCCTCCGGTTTCCCAAAACGATCCATAGGAGTTTGAGACAGAATCTTTTTGGAGCGGTCAGTGTAATTTCCGTTTTCGTCAATCAACAAAGCCTGATTCTGCGCCGTAACAAAGAAACCGGGAGCAATGGCATTGACGCGGATTCCAACCTTAGACATATGTACTGCCAGCCATTGTGTAAAGTTGCTTACTGCAGCCTTTGCACCGCTGTATGCAGGAATTTTTGTCAAGGGACTGAAGGCATTCATGGAAGAAACATTGATGATAACGCTTCCTTCTTTTCCTAACATATCCTTGCTGAATACCTGAGTGGGAAGCAATGTTCCGATAAAGTTCAGATTAAATACAAATTCAACGCCCTTGGGATCCAAATCAAAAAAGGTAGTAATTTCGCTGTTTTCAAGGTCTGCCAATTCAAGATATTCTTTCGTGGTAGTTCCTCTGGGATTGTTACCGCCGGCACCGTTTAATAAAATATCGCAAGTGCCCAAATTTTCAACCACAGTTTCATGGGCTTTTTGTAAACTTTCCAGTTCCAGCACGTTGGCAGATACACCGATTGCAACACCGCCGTCCAGTTGGATTTCATTGGCAACCTGTTGAGCCGCTTCTTCACGCAAGTCTAAAATCGCAACTTTCGCACCCGCTTTTGCCAACGCCTTTGCAAACATGGCACACAGCACACCGCCACCGCCTGTTACAACCGCAACCTTGTCTTTTAAATCAATTTCGAATGGTAAATTCATGCGTTGTTCCTCCTAAATCATATCAAAATATTGTTTTGCATTATAAAAACTGATGCCTTGTACAATGGTTTTCAGCATTTCTTCATCCTGAGGATATTCCCCTTCTTCTACCCATTTTCCAATCAAATTACACATAATCCGACGGAAATATTCATGTCTGGGATAAGACAGGAAGCTTCTTGAATCAGTCAGCATTCCCACAAAACGACTCAACAAGCCTAAATTTGCCAATGCCTTCATCTGTTCTTCCATTCCGTCTCTCTGGTCATTAAACCACCAACCGGAACCAAACTGAATCTTTCCGGGAACTTCACTACCCTGGAAGTTACCGAGCATGGTACCCAACACATAGTTGTCCTTGGGATTCAGGGTATAAAGAATGGTTTTTGGAAGCTTTCCTTCTATTTCCAGAGAATCCAGCAAACGGGACATGGAATAAGCAATATTCAAATCATGGATAGAATCAAAACCGGTATCCGGTCCTAATTTTGCAAACATTTTTGTATTGTTGTTTCTGATTGCGCCGGTATGAATCTGCATGGTCCAGCCAAGACGGGCATATTCACGGGCACAGACCTGCAACAATGAGCATTTATAAAAATCTGCTTCCTCTGCCGTTACATTCTTCCCTGCCATTGCGCGCTGGAAAATATCCTCCAGTTGTTCATGAGTTCCCTCTCCGTAAGGTACACCCTCTAAACCGTGGTCAGAGATACGGCATCCGTTTTCATGGAAATACGCAATCCGATTTTTCAATGCTTTTTCCACATCATCATAGCAATAAATAGAAATTCCTGCTGCTTGTCCCAATTCCTGAATATAATCAGCAAATCCTGCTCTTTGCAGCTCAATCGCCTTATCAGGACGGAAGGAAGGTGCTACCACCGTATCAAAACCCTCTAAAGCTGCAAGCTTCTGATGATATTCCAGATTGGATACAGGGTCATCGGTAGTTCCCACCATGGCAACATTGGAACGCTTAATTAACGCTCTGGGACGGAAAGAATCGTCTGCCAGCATCTCATTGCATTGATTCCAGATTTCATCTGCAGTATCCTTATTTAATGTCTTTGTAATCCCAAAAAACCGTTTCAGTTCCAAATGGGTCCAGTGATAAAGAGGATTTCCGATGAGATAAGGTACTGTTTCAGCCCATTTGAGGAATTTATCATAATCAGGCTGATCTCCCGTAATAAAATCCTCGGAAATGCCGTTACTTCTCATAGCACGCCATTTATAATGGTCACCGCCTAAGAAAATTTCAAACACATTTTTGAATTTTTTGTTTTCCCAGATTTCCTTTGGATTCAAGTGACAGTGATAATCAAAAATAGGAAGATCTTTTGCATAATCTTCATACAGATGCACTGCTGTGTTGTTTTTTAACATAAATTTTTCATCTAGAAACATAACTGTTTCCTCCTTCATTCCGTTTGATAGTTCTATTATATCATAAATTTTTTAGAAAAAAAAGGGGCAATTTCACTTTTTTTCATTTTCTTTTTGATAAAAAAATAACGGAGACATGGTACAGTCTCCGTATTTATTTATAATGTTCCGAACAAACGGTCACCCGCATCCCCCAAACCGGGAACAATATATCCCTTCTCATTGAGATGATCGTCAATGCAACCGCAATACAAATCTACATCAGGATGCGCCTCTGTTAGCGCCTTTACCCCTTCCGGTGCCGCAATCAGGCACATAAAACGAATATTGTTGGCTCCTCTTTGCTTAATAAAGTTAATTGCCGCAATGGCGCTTCCCCCCGTTGCAAGCATAGGGTCCACTACCAACACCTGACGCTGGTCAATTTCCGGCGGTAATTTACAATAATATTCAACCGGTTCCAAGGTTTCATGGTCACGGTATAAACCGATATGACCTACCTTGGCTGCAGGAATTAGGCTGAGAATGGCATCTACCATTCCCAATCCTGCACGCAAAATCGGCACGATTGCTACCTGCTTCTGAATCGCTTTTCCCTTTGCCATAGCCATAGGAGTCTGCACCTGAATCTCTTCCAAAGTTAAATCACGGGTTGCTTCATATCCCATCAGCAAGGCAATTTCGTTCGCTAATGCGCGAAAATCTTTTACTGTTGTATCTACATTTCTCAGCATACTGATTTTATGCTGAATCAAAGGATGAGTCATTTCAAAAACCTGAGACATTTTCTTATCCTCCTTT
>JAZURC010000126.1:0-20667 GCA_045606005.1 Clostridia bacterium | reverse complement strand
CCTTGAGGGGTTAATTCATAAATTTTTGTTGCAAGACGATTGATAAAATAACGGTCATGGGAAATCATGAAAAGCGTTCCTTCATAACAGCTCAATGCTTCCTCCAAAGCTTCACGGGAGGCAATATCCAAATGGTTGGTCGGCTCGTCCAGTAACAGAAAATTGGCTCCTGAAAGCATCAGTCTGCAAAGCAGCACTCTCGCCTTTTCTCCGCCGCTTAACACATCCACCGTCTTTTCCACATCATCCCCGTAAAACAAAAATGCCGCCAATGCATTACAAAGCTCTGTTCTTGTTTTAGAAGGATAGGCATCCCACAGAGTATCAAGGATTGTTTTTCCGGCGGGCAAATCCGATTGCATCTGGTCATAATACCCGATTGTGACACCGGGACCGATCGTAAACTCTCCACCACCGGCACACTTCCCTAATATCATTTTCATCAATGTCGTTTTTCCGCAACCGTTTTTCCCCAACAGAAACACTCTGTTTTTCTGTCTTATATCCATTGATACATTCCGAAAAATCTCCTTGGTCCCGAACTGTTTCTCCGCATTTCGTACAGTCAAAAACTCCTGAGGTCCCATACCGCTTACCCCAAAAGAAAGACGAATTGCGCGTTGTTTTTCTTCCGGAGTGATTAAATTTGCCTGTAAACGGTCGATGGATTTTTGTTTATGCTCGGCAGTACGGATATTCCGTTCCCGATTCCATTGCTTTTGCTGAGCAATGATTCCTTCAATCCTCTTGATTTCCCTTTGTGTATTTTCATAATTTCTTGTAATTGTTTTTTGTTCTTCCTCTTTTAAGTGAAGATAACGGGTATAGTTTCCCGGATAACTTTTCAAGGCACCGTTTGACATAGCAAAGGTTTTATCCGTTACCTTATCTAAAAAATAACGGTCATGAGAAATCACCATAAACGCACCGTTATATTCCTTCAGATACCGTTCCAACCATTCTACAGATGCAATATCCAGATGATTGGTCGGTTCGTCCAGCAACAGTAAATCTGCACGGCTTAACAGGATTTTTGCAAGCATCAGTCTGGTTTTTTGTCCCCCGCTTAATTGTTGTGCAGAAAATTCCTGTTCCGAAAAACCAAGCCCCGTCAGAACGCCCTTGATACGGCTACGGAACTCTGCTCCTCCTTCACGGAAAAACTGTTCCTGTAATTGATGCTGACGTTCTATCAGCTCAGCAGATTGTTCTTCTTCCAATACATCATTGATTTCTTCAATTCGTTGTTCCAATTCCAGTAAATCGGAAAAACAGGACAAGCATTCTTCATAAACCGAGCCTGAAAACTGCATCATCTGCTCCATATAAGAAAGCTTCATTCCTTTTGCAAGGGTAATTTGTCCCCCGTCTGCAGATTCCTCCCCTGTAATCATTTTAAACAGGGTGGTTTTCCCGCAGCCGTTAGCACCTACTAAGCCTATTTTTTCACCGGATTCTACAGAAAAGCTGACCTCTGAAAACAGTTCCTCTGCTCCAAAGGACTTTTCCAGTCCGTTCACGCCCAAAAGAATCATTCATCTCTTCCTTTACTGACCCAACGCAAGCTTCTGCATTGCCTCCAGTCGCACTTCTTCGTAATCTTCCTGCTTCATTGCCACTCTGAGAATAACATGGTACCCCAAGGAGGACTTTACAGGTTTTTTTGTCAATTCTCCTATCTGTAATGCAAATGCTGCATCCTCAAAATCCTGATCCCCGATTTCTCCTTTAGTAAATACATACCCTTCAGGATATTCCGCAACGCCGCCGTCCAGATTATGTTCATACATCAAGGCTTCAAAATGTAATCCTTCCTTTGTCACCTGATCAATAATAATTTCTCCCTTGCTTTTTCCATGCTTAGAATTTTCCAACAAAATATGCTGTACTTTAATATAATTTTCACTGATAAATTCATCCTGCTGCTCAATACTGTAAATTTTTTCTTTCTCATAGAAGATGTTGACGGAGGAAGTGATTCCGTTCCAGATCACTTCTGCATCCAAAGCTTCGCTGACGGCACGCAAGGGTACCATAATACGGTCGTTGATATTCTGTGCCGGCACGTCCAAGACAATACGTGATTCAACACTTTTTTGTGTTTCATTCTCTATGATATAATCCCGAACAAGAATCTCCTTTTTTCCTTCTGCAATCTGCAGCAGACGAACCCTGCCCGGCATGGCGCATGCCGCATAAGCCGCACCATTACTCCATTCTACCATACATCCATACGCTTCAAAAATGGCACGCAAAGGGACCAGGGTCCTGTCAGATACCAACACTGGCTGCTGATCTGAAAAAATCACCCGCTCTGAATTTAAAAAAACACTGATTTTCGGTTCCTCTGCAGAAACTACACTTACACAACTTAACATCAAACATAAGGATAATAACAAACATAATTTTTTCATTCCCTATTTCCTCCTTTATCGTTCATATAAGTACTGTGAAGTTTCATAATTTTCTCCACACCGCCCATTTCAATCAAACTGACGCATTTTTCCTCTGTGACCAAAATATGATCCACCAATTCAATATCCAGCGTATCCAATGCCCGCTTTAATTTTAAAGTATAATCATAATCCTCAGACGAAAATGCCGCAACACCGCCAGGATGATTATGTGCTAAAATCACGCCACTGGCATTCTGCTGTAAAATCTGGCTGATCGCCTTTGGAATCGCAACCGAAACATTCCCCTGATCACCCTCTCCCAACAAAAGGGTACGAATCACCTTTTTCCCCGGAGATAAACAGATGCAGTACATCCGTTCATAGGTACAATCAAAGAACAAAGTTTTGGCAAAATCTTCAATTTGCTTTGTTGTTTCAAAAACACAACAGGTTTCCTTCGCATGATAAAGCCCGTATTGACGGAAAATCGGCAGCATCATTTTAATCAGACAGGCTGAGTTTTCACTGATGCCTTTGACCTGCAGCAAATCCTCATAGCTTGCCTGCAGCACTGCCGGAAACGAATGATGAAAATGACTTAGCAGTTGATGTGCCAATTCGTTTGTATCTTTTCTTGGAATCGCATAAAATAAAAGCAGCTCAAGGATTTCGTGCGGTTTAAAGGCATCCAAGCCTTCCTCTAAAAAACGCTTCCGCAATCGATTCCTATGACCTGCATGCACGTTGTCTTTCGACTGGCTCATATCGAGCACCACCTGATTAATAATAAGCTGGTGACCCTAAGGGGATTCGAACCCCTATTACCGCCGTGAGAGGGCGGCGTACTAACCATTATACGATAGGGCCACACCATGTGTATTATTATACCATATTTCTCATTAAAAAGCAAGCCTTTTTTTGCATTTTTTAATGATAAATCCTAAAGCCGTTTCCTACAATCTGCTGAGATTCTGCATAAATCACGAATGCTCCTTCATCTATCTCTAATACCTTCTTTTCAAATTCAATAATTTCGTTTTCTTTCAAGGCACATACCAGCATCTTTTTCTCCTCTTTTGTATAAGCCCCTGTTGCATCAATCAGGGTCACTCCTCTGGGAGAGGTTGAAACCAAACGATCTGCCATTTCATTGCCGGAATCTGTGATAATAAAGGCAAGTTTCGATATGTTCATTTTTTTAATCAGCCAATCAATGGCAGTGCTGGAAATCGCAAGTCCGAAAATACCGAACAGTACCAGATCGACAGTTCTGAAGCACAAGAAGGAAGCCAAAAGAACCAGTCCATCTACCAGCATTAACAATTTGCCGATTGGCATGTGCGGGGCAAAATATTGAATCAATCGTCCTGCAATATCTGTTCCCCCGGTGGAAGCATTGTTAATCAGTGTCAGCCCAATTCCGAAACCGTAAAGGACCGCGCCAAAAATGGTAGCAAGAAAAATGTTGTCGGTCAAAGGCGGCAAATAAGAAAACAGTTCTGTAAACAAAGACATACCACCCGCGCAAATAACCGTTTTTATCACAAAGGATTTTCCCAATATCTTTGCGCCTGTCAAAAGCAATACAAGGTTGATTGCGTAGTAGGAAATACCGGCAGGAATATGCAGACTATGATATAAAATCGTAGAAATACCCGAAACCCCTCCGGTAACAATTTTATTCGGCACAAAACAAAGGCTGATGCCTGCCGATACCAATATAACCCCCATTAAAATAAACAAATAAGATTTTATTTTTTTCATGTGAATCCTCCACTCATGTCATACTATAAGTTTTTTATCCGTTTGATAAAACAGACCTTGTACTTTCATTCCGATACTGTATCGGCGTCATCCCTTTTTGCTGTTTGAAGCGTCGGTTAAAATAAGAAATGTTTTCAAATCCGCATTCCATGGCGATTTTTATCACCGGCTGTTTTGTGCCTGCAAGGAGCATGCAAGCCCGTTCAATCCGCAGACTGTTTATGTAATCAAACACTCCCGTCTTCATCACCTTTTTAAAATAAGTACAGAAATAGGTTCGGTTCATGTGCACCATAGAAGCAAGGCTGTCCAGAGAAAACTGTTCCTCTCCATAGTGCAAGTCAATATATTCAAGACAGGGACGCAGACGGTGATACATCTTATTAAAATTCTTATGTTTTTCATGACTTTCATTTTGATTCATGCTTCGATATACCAACCCCAAAAACTGCATCAGCATTGCCTTTAGCATCATCTGATAACCCGATTTCTTTTCCGTCATTTCATTCTCCATGGCAAACAGTATCCCTCTTAACTGCTCCAGCACATCCTCCTCTGCTTCCAGACAGTTGCCATGGGAACGGTTCTTTTGATAAAAAGGTTGAATATAATGGCAATCAAACGAATGATTCTGACAGATAACAGAAGGCTGAAACAGAATCACCATAAGCTTTAAATTGTTCGTAGAAACTGCTTCATGCATCTCCAGATTACTAATAAAATAAAACGAGCCGGGCTTACAGTCCAGATGTTTCCCGTCCACCAAAAGATACCCTTCCCCATCAAGACAATAATTGATTTCCAAGGAATCATGAAAATGCAAGCCTGTGGAACGGTCGCTTTTTTCATTGGTTCTGTATAATTTAAATTCAAATTTCCGGTCAAAGGGAATAAACATCTTGTTCAAGACAAACGCCTCCTTCATATTATTATACTATAATTTCAAGCATGAAACAAGAGCATTTGAAAAAAATTCTTGAAAATCGCAAAATTTATGATATAATAGAATGCATACAATGTGTTTGACAACAAGTGCAAGGGAGTGATAACAATGTTGTGCAGCCGCTGTAAAAAAAATATTGCTGTTGTCTTTATGGCAAGAGCAGACAACGGAGAAATAGCAAAAGAAGGGCTTTGCCTTTCCTGTGCAAAAGAACTGGGGATTAAACCGGTAGAGGAAATGTTGTCTCAGATGAATGTTGATGACGAACAGATGGAATCCATGATGGAAGAAATGAACGGAATGTTCTCCGAGGAAAATATGGCACAGCTTGCCTCGGGTGGAAACCCCTTTGAACTGTTCGGTTCATTACTTTCACAACCACCTCAGGAAGCTTCAGAAGAAGAGGAAAATTCAATTAAAAATAAATCTACAAAAACCAAAACAGATAAAAAAGTATTAAAGAAAAAACGATTACTGGATACCTACGGCACTAACCTGACGAAAAAAGCAGCAGAAGGTACCATTGATCGGGTTATTAAACGAGAAGAAGAAATTGCCCGTGTCATTCGCATTTTAAACCGAAGAACAAAGAATAATCCTGTTCTTCTGGGTGATCCGGGTGTAGGAAAAAGTGCCATTGCAGAAGGGCTTGCTGTTCGGATTGCAGAAAAGTCCGTCCCTGCCATGCTGTTAAGCTTTGAAGTGTATCTGCTTGATTTTACCGCCATTGTTGCAGGAACTCAATTTCGAGGGCAGTTTGAATCCCGTTTGAAAAATATTATTGAAGAAGCAAAAAGCTTGGGGAATATTATTCTTGTAATTGATGAGCTTCATAATATTATGGGAGCAGGAGATGCGGAAGGTGCAATGAGTGCTGCCAACATCTTAAAGCCCGCCCTTGCCAGAGGAGAAATTCGGATTTTGGGTGCAACGACCTTAGACGAGTACCGCAAGCATATTGAAAAAGACTCGGCTTTAGAGCGTCGGTTCCAGCCGGTTATGGTCAACGAACCCTCCCCTGAGGATACCATTGAAATTCTGCAAGGAATCAAGCATTATTATGAAGAGTTTCACCGCGTGGTGATTACAGATGAAATCATTCACGAGGCAGTAGACATGGCTGCCCGTTATCTGCCGGAACGCTTCTTTCCCGACAAGGCAATCGACCTGATTGACGAAGCAGGCTCCATGGTGAATTTGAAAAACCTGGCATTGGTGGAGCTGACCAATTATAAAAACGAACTGAAAAAAGTAGCGGAAGAAAAAGAATCTGCGGTTTCAGCCGACTCGATTGAAGATTATCAAAAAGCGGCAGATTTAAAAATCAAAGAATGCCGTTTGCTTACCAAAATTGAAGAACTGGAAGCCAAAATGGAAAATGTTTATGTGACCCGTGAAGATCTGGCTCAGGTGATTCAAAGCCGTACCGGTATTCCTGTGCAGCAGTTAACACAGGATCAATCCGAAAAGCTTTTGAATCTGGAGGAATATCTCCATCGCCGTGTAATCGGACAAAACGAGGCGGTTACCGCTGTTGCAAACGCCATTCGCCGTCACCGTGCAGGTTTAGTTCGAAAAAAACGACCCGTTTCCTTTATTTTTGTAGGGCCTACAGGAATAGGAAAGACAGAATTGGTAAAAACTCTTACAGAGCAGTTATTCGACACAGAGGATGCTCTCATTCGAGTAGATATGTCAGAATACATGGAAAAGCATTCTGTATCCAAGATGATTGGCTCTCCTCCCGGATATGTGGGCTATGACGATGCGGGTCAGCTTACTGAAAAAGTCCGTCGCCGCCCCTACAGTGTGGTGTTACTGGACGAAATCGAAAAGGCTCATGCTGATGTTCACAATATTCTGCTGCAAATTCTGGATGACGGTAAAATTACTGACAGCCACGGAAAAACCGTGGATTTCCGCAATACAGTAATTATCATGACCTCCAACGCAGGTTCTAATGAATCCGCAGGGATTTACGGCTTTGGCACGAATCCGGAGGGCCGTGAGGAGCGCAGAGCCGAACAGGGCTTGAAAAATATCTTCCGTCCCGAATTTTTAAACCGAATTGATGAAATTATTTCTTTCCACAGCTTGAACAAACAGGAAATCTGCGAAATTGCTTCTCTGCAGATTCGTGACCTAGTTCGTCAGGCACTGGCAAGGGGAATTACATTGGATGTCAGCTCGGATGTTGCGGTATATGTTGCAGAAAAGGGATATAGCCATACTTACGGTGCCCGTCCTATCCGTCGGGTCATTCAAAAAGAACTGGAAGACCCCATTTCCTCTATGATCATTCGTGGAGAAGTAACAAAAGATGACCGATTAAACATCCATATTGAGGGCGATATGATTAAAATCATAAAAAAATAAAAAAAATTAAAAAAAACAGTTGACAAATCAGGAATTTCTTGTTATAATAATATGGTCACATGAAGTGATAAACAATTAAACAAGCTTGTTTGCAACTGTTTGATGCGGGTGTAGTTCAATGGCAGAATCCCAGCCTTCCAAGCTGGTCGTGTGGGTTCGATTCCCATCACCCGCTCCATTTTTATGCGCCTGTAGCTCAGTCGGATAGAGCAACTGCCTTCTAAGCAGTGGGTCAGGAGTTCGAATCTCTTCAGGCGCGCCAACTCTTATGGTGGGTATAGCTCAGTTGGTTAGAGCGCTAGATTGTGGCTCTAGAGGCCGTCGGTTCGAATCCGACTATCCACCCCACCAGTTTTTACCTTACTACTTATATTGGGATGTAGCCAAGTCGGTAAGGCACCAGACTTTGACTCTGGCATTTCGTAGGTTCGAGTCCTGCCATCCCAGCCAAAACGGGAAGGACGAGCCTTCCCACAATACGGACCATTAGCTCAGTCGGCAGAGCACTTGACTTTTAATCAAGGTGTCCGGGGTTCGAATCCCCGATGGTTCACCAGAAAAAGACTTGTCAATTGACAAGTCTTTTTCAATTATATTTACATGCAACAAGTTTTATTGCTGCGCAGGTATATTCTGCTTTTCCTAAAAAACATTGACCGTTCCGATGTTCTTTTCTTACAATGCAAATTCAAAGGGACTGCAACAAATTTCTTTGTTGCAGTCCCTTTTCAGTCAAACATTATGATTGCAGTTTTTCTTTTAAGGCGCGGATCGCTCTGCCTCTGTGGCTAATGCTGTTTTTCTCCTCCCCCGTCAGTTCTCCAAAGGTTTTGTCAAACTCCTCTGTGTAAAATACAGGGTCATATCCAAAACCACCGTTACCCAATGATTTATGAAGAATTGTTCCCTTACATTCCCCATAGGCTGTTACAGTCCTTCCTTCAGGGGTGCAAAGGGCAACCACAGATACAAATTTTGCCTTTCGGTTTTCCTTATCCTTCATTTCTTCCAACAGCTTTGAAATCCGTTCTCCGTCTGTTGCATCTTCCCCTGCGTACCGTGCCGAGTAAACTCCCGGTGCACCCCCCAGGGCATCCACACAAAGACCCGAATCATCTGCAATGGCGGTCATTCCTGAAATTTTTGCAATTTCAGAGGCTTTTTTTATGGCATTTTCCTCGAAGGTAGTGCCATCCTCCTCCACCTCAATCTCTAAAGAAACATCCTTCAAAGAAAGAATGGTATCCTCTGTAAAAATCTCACGAAACTCCCGCAGTTTTCCTGCATTATTACTGGCAAGCAAGTAGGTGCTCATTTCATCACCGCCTTAAATCTTGGTAATATCAACAACATGCTCTTCATAGTTTTCGGTATAATCCATGCTGATTAACAGTGCTTCAGCCGTGTCCAAAGAGGTCAGGCAAGGCACGGAAGCTTCTACCGAGCAACGGCGGATTTTAAAACCATCTCTATGATGATCACTTCCCTTTGAAGGTGTGTTAATTACCAAATTCACTTCACCCGAACGGAGTAAATCGGTAATATTAGGAGCTCCTTCCGAAATGGTATTGACATGCTTTGCAGCAATACCGTTTTCGTTCAAGAACTTACAAGTTCCCTTTGTAGCATATACTTCATAGTTGCGTTCCACAAATTGCTTAATAATAGGCAGTGCTTCTTCCTTGTCCTCGTCGCGAATGGTTGCAACCATTTTGCCTCCCTTTGCTACCTTTGTTCCGGTTGCAATAAAGGCTTTGAGTAATGCATGAGGGAAGGATTTTGAAATCCCCAGCACTTCCCCTGTTGACTTCATTTCAGGTCCTAAGCTGATATCCACATCATGAAGCTTTTCAAAAGAGAACACAGGCATTTTTACAGCCACATATTCACTTTCGGGATATAACACATCCGTATAACCCATATCAGGCAATTTCTCACCAAGCAATGCTCTTGTTGCAACATCAATCATAGGAACATTGGTTACCTTACTGATATAAGGAACCGTACGGCTGGAACGGGGATTTACCTCGATAACATACACCGTTTCATCCGATACAATAAACTGAATGTTAATCATTCCCACAACATGCAACGCTCTTGCCAATCGACAGGAGTAATCCACAATCACATCTTTTGCGTGTTGGCTCATGCTCTGAGGCGGATATACGGAAATACTGTCCCCGGAGTGAACACCCGACCGTTCCAAATGCTGCATAATACCCGGAATCAGTACATTTTCACCGTCACAGATAGCATCCACCTCTGCCTCGGTTCCCATGACATACTTGTCCACAAGAATAGGATGCTCCTGAGTCACACGGTTAATAATATTCATATAATTGGTAATTTCCTGATCAGACAGGGCAATTTCCATTCCCTGACCCCCCAATACATAGGAAGGACGAACCAAAACAGGATAGCCAAGCTCGTTGGCAGCCGCAATGGCTTCTTCACAGGTAAAGACGGTTTTTCCCTTGGGACGGGCAATTCCGCATTCTTCTAAGATATTATCAAAGGCTTCTCTGTCCTCTGCATTGTTCACATCTCTTGCATCGGTACCTAAAATTTTCACGCCCATATCTTCCAAGGCTTGGGTCAGCTTAATTGCGGTCTGACCGCCAAACTGAACAATGGCGCCTTCAGGCTGTTCCAAATCCACAATGTTTTCCACATCCTCGGCAGTCAGCGGTTCAAAATACAGCTTGTCCGCAATATCAAAGTCGGTAGAAACGGTTTCGGGATTATTATTGATAATAATGGTTTCGTATCCACATTTGGAAAGTGCCCAAACGCTATGAACAGAACAATAGTCAAACTCAATTCCCTGACCGATACGAATGGGGCCTGACCCTAAAACAAGCACCTTCTTCTTATTGGAAGGAACCGATTCGTTTTCGGTATCGTAAGAAGAATAGTAATACGGGGTTTCTGCCTGAAACTCTGCCGCACAGGTATCCACCAGCTTATAAGTGGGTAAAATGCCCCAATCAAGCCGTTTCTGACGAACCTCACCGGAAATCATTCCTGCATATTCTCCAATCAATTTATCGGTATATCCCATCTGCTTTGCTTTACGCAAAAGCTCGGGGGTCATCAATTCTGATTTCAACGCATCTTCCATCTGCACCAGCATACGGAACTGATTCAAGAACCACTTGTCCATCTTGGTAACATAATTGATTTCGTCAATGGAAATTCCCTTACGAAGTGCCTCTGCAATCACAAAAATGCGTTCGTCATCTACCTTTTTTAAAGCTTCTCTTAACTGTTCTACAGTATAATCAGCCACTTTGGGCAAATACAGACTGTCCAAGTGCTGCTCCAGAGAACGGATCGCCTTCATCATAGCTCCTGCAAAGTTAGAACTGATGGACATAACCTCCCCTGTTGCCTTCATTTGAGTTCCCAAGGTGCGTTCTGCATGAACAAATTTATCAAAGGGCCACTTAGGGATTTTCACAACCACATAGTCAATGGTAGGCTCGAAGGACGCATAAGTGGTTTTGGTGACTGCATTTTTGATTTCGTCCAGACCGTAGCCCAACGCAATTTTAGAAGCAACCTTTGCAATGGGGTATCCCGTTGCCTTGGAAGCAAGGGCAGAAGAACGGCTCAAACGGGGATTTACTTCGATAACTGCATATTCAAAGCTATCGGGTTTTAATGCAAACTGAACATTACATCCGCCCTCAATACCCAATGCAGAAATAATTTTCAGTGCAGAGGAACGGAGCATCTGGAATTCCTTGTTTTCCAAGGTTTGACAGGGAGCAACAACAATACTGTCCCCTGTGTGAACCCCAACAGGGTCTACATTTTCCATACTGCAAATGGTAATACAACTGCCCTTTGCATCACGCATAACCTCAAATTCAATTTCCTTCCAGCCGGAAATACATTTTTCTATCAACACCTGTCCCACACGGCTGAGTCTCAACCCGTTGGGAGCAATTTCCGAAAGCTCATGCTCGTTTTTGGCAATACCGCCGCCTGTTCCCCCTAAGGTATAAGCAGGGCGGACAATGACGGGAAAACCGATTTCGTTGGAAAACGCCAGAGCATCTTCATAATTATCCACAACCTTACTTGCAATACAAGGCTCGTTAATGGATTCCATAGTATCTTTAAATGCCTGACGGTCTTCTGCCATTTTAATACTCTTTGCAGAGGTGCCAAGCATGGTAACGCCATGCTCCTGTAAAAAGCCTTCTTCTGCCAGCTCCATTGCCAGATTAAGACCTGTCTGACCACCAAGAGTAGGCAAAATACTGTCCGGCTTTTCTTCTAAAATAACTTTTTTCAATACAGGAATGGTCAAAGGTTCAATGTACACTCTGTCCGCAATGTCCTTATCCGTCATAATGGTTGCAGGGTTGGAGTTAATCAGCACAACCTCCAATCCTTCTTCCTTCAGGGAACGGCAGGCCTGGGTTCCTGCATAGTCAAACTCTGCTGCCTGACCGATAATAATAGGACCTGAGCCAATCATCAATACTTTCTTAATTTCAGGATTTTTAGGCATTGTGGGTTCCCTCCTTTATCATGGTAAGAAATGAGTCAAACACAAATCCGGTATCGGTAGGACCGTCGCTTGCGACCGGATGGAACTGAACACCGGAAACAAAAGTATCAGGATACAAAACCCCTTCACAGCTGTTGTCGTTTACGTTCACATGAGTCATTTTAGCGGTATTGTCCGCAAAGCTATCCATCACTACTTCATAAACATGATTCTGGGAGGTAATATATACTCTGTCCTGAGACAAATCTCTGACAGGATTACTGGAACCGTGATGACCGTACTTCATCCGTTTCGTATCACCGCCCATTGCTAAAGCTATAAGCTGATGCCCCAAGCCAATGCCAAACACGGGCAGTCCGGACTTACAAAGTTCTTTTACACAAGCAAGCAGCTTGTCACATTCCTTGGGATTTCCGGGACCGTTGGTAATAAAAATTCCCTGAGGGGCAGAGGCGAGAATGGTTTCTGCGGGAGTATTGTAAGGATACAGGGTCAATGCACAGCCACGCATCTTTAACACCTCTGCCAGACTCTTTTTCAGTCCCAAATCAAGCACTGCAATCTTCACACCGGAATCGGAATACTGTGTCACTTCCTGTATGCTGGTCTTAGCAACCGCACCGCTTACACGGTACGCCTTTGCTTTTGCAATGCATTCTTCCAAATCAAAATCTTCCTCACAGGTCAGCACCGCATTCATGACCCCCTGCTCCCGAATGATACGGGTCAGCATTCTGGTATCAATCCCTTCAATGCCGGGAATATCCCATTCCTTCAGAAGACTTTCCAAATCTCCTTCTGCACGGAAGTTGCTGGGGAAACGGGACAGTTCTTTTACAATCAGTGCCTCTGTCCACAATTTGTCGGATTCCCAATCCTCTTTATTCACACCGCAGTTTCCGATCAAGGGATAGGTCATCACCAACCCTTGTCCCGCATAAGAGGGATCGGTCAGCGTCTCCAAATACCCTACCATAGAGGTATTGAACACAATCTCACAAACCGCATCCCGAGTGGAGCCAAAGCTTTGTCCTTCAAACACTTGCCCGTTTTCCAAAATCAAAAATGCTTTCAAACTGTTCACTCCCATCTTGATTCTTTCTCGCCCTATCTTGATTTTAATTCAAAATTTGACGAATATTCTCTTTTAAAAATGAATTTTTATTAGTTATTATGAATAAATATTACTTTTTGACCAAAAAAAATTCTGAAAATCGAATTTTTTACATATCTATTCATATCTGTTAGCCATAAAAAGCCATTTTATTTATTTTAACTCATTTTTGAAAAAAAATCAAGTGTTTTTTGAAAAATAAAAAGGCGGATTTTGCCCGCCTTTTTCATATTTTTTTGGTAAATTTGTAAAATTCTCAAAAAAGTCCGCATTTTTACGGTTTCAAACTAAGAATAAACTCAGCAAAATCAGACGCTGCATTGGGTCTTCCCAGATAGCCAATCATGGAGTCTGCCTGATTTCTTCTCCAGGTGTTTGCCAACACCTGATACACCGCCTCATCCAAGGGTACTGTTTTGGTTACCCGTAGCGCTGCCCCGTTATTAACCAGAAATTCACTGTTTCTATCCTCCTGCCCCGGAATGGGGTTAATAAGCACCATAAAAAGTCCCTTCGCCAAGGCTTCGGAGGAGGTCAGTCCCCCCGGCTTTGTCACAATGCAATCTGCCGCATCCATCATTTCAGGGACATTATTCACATAACCGAAATTATAGACCTTTTTCCGCGTGGTCATCCGGTCGATTTTTCGTTTTGCTCTGGTATTGTTACCGCATACGCAAAGAACCTGAAAATCCAAAGGAATACTATCAATTTTCTCAATCAGACCGGCTAAATTACCATATCCCATACTGCCGCTCATGACCAAAACAGTATCCTTATTTTCAATACCAAGCCGTTGTCTTGCCTCAGCCTTGTCCAGTTTTTGGGCAAACTGTTCTCCAACAGGAATACCGATAGGCACCGCCTTTGATACAGGCACCCCCCTTTTTTCCAACTGCAGATTCATTAAGTGAGAAGGGGTGATATAATAATCATTCTCTGTATCCTCCCAGAAGGGATGCAAGGTAAAGTCCGTCACTATCCCCACTACCTTTACCCCTTTTAAATACCCTTTTCTTTGCAACACCGTCACCAGATGGGCAGAGAGCACATGGGTGCAGACAATAACATCCGGCTTATATTCATTCAAGAAATCCGTCAGCTTACGGGAAAGAATAACATTAAATAATTTTCCCAAAGAAAAAGGACTGGTAAAGCTATAATTTTTTTCTGCCCAACGGTACATTCTGCCGTACTCTTTCGGAGAAATTTTGGTTGAAATTAAGTACCCTTTTGAAAGAGAATCGCTGTATGTAGGGCTGATATATTCATAAACATCCAAAGTGTCGCAAGTAACACCCTTTTGCTCCAAAGCAGCCACCGCCGCCTTTGCCGCCTGATGATGACCCTGTCCTGTAGAAACAGACATCAGTAACACTTTCATCCAAATTCCTCCCTTGCCGTAATTCCTACTACAATCATTATAACTTAGTTTTCTCAAAAATACAAGTCCTGTCTGCACATTTTTTCCTGATTTTCATAGTATAACAGTGAAGGTAAGCCGAAGGGAGGTGACTACACATGAATGGAAGCTGCGGTATCTTTGGCGAAAATAGCGAAATCCTGTTTTTCATCCTTGTATTCCTTTTGATTTTCTGCTGTGGTTGTGGCTGCAACAACTAAAGTCTTTTCTTAACATCTGAAGAAAGGGAGGTGAAAAAGAATGGGATTCTTAGGCCGTATGGGAAATAACGGTTGCGGAAACAATGACACTGTACTGTGGTTCATCATTTTGTTCCTGCTGCTGTTCTGGTGCAACAATAATGACTGTTGCTGCGAAAACTAATTAAAAATAACGGAGGGAAAATCATGTCAGAAATCAGTACAAACAACTGCGGATGTGGCTTTGATTTCGGTCAAAACAGCTGGATCTGGATTATTATTGCAATCATTGTCATCTGCTGTCTGTGTGGCGACGGCTTCGGTAACAGTCGGGGCGGTTGCTGCTAACGGTTAACATAAATAAGGGGCGGTTATTACAACCGTCCCTTTTAAAGTATAAAACCACTCCTTTCCTCATAAGATAAGAACAAAAGAAAGGAGTGGTTTTATGCAAAAAATTCATTGGAAATCATTACTTTGGAATCTGGCATTGCCTCTGCTGGTAGGAGGATTATCCGCATGGGTAACGGCAGGCTCCATGAAACAGTTTGCCTCTCTCAATCAGCCGCCGTTGTCGCCACCGGGTTGGCTATTCCCTGTCGTCTGGACCATATTATATACATTGATGGGAATTTCCTCCTATCTTGTCAGTCAGACTGACAGTCCATATAAAGAAAGTGCACTGAGAGTTTACGGACTTCAGTTGGGAGTAAACTTTTTCTGGCCTATTTTGTTTTTCAGACTGGAAGCTTATCTAGCTGCATTTTTCTGGTTGCTTCTTCTGTGGGTGCTGATTATTGTAATGATTGTTCTGTTTTACAAAGTCAAACCTCTTGCAGGATATTTACAGATTCCCTATTTTCTTTGGGTGACCTTTGCAGCATATCTTAATCTGGCAATTTATTTCTTAAACAGATAGAAACTATAAAGTGGGGGTGACGGTAAAATCAACCGTCACCCCACTTATTTAACCTTGTTCAATTACTTTAACAGGGCATTTTTCAATACAGGTTCCGCATCTTGTACATTTGTCATGGTCAATCACAGGAAGATTATTTTCCATTGTAATAGCACCTTCGGGACAATTTTTTCCGCACAAGCCACAACCGATACATCCTGCTTTACAAACCTGTTTTACCGCCAATCCCTTTTCGTGAGAGAGACAACCAACCCGAACAGAGGAAACGGGCAGTAAAGAAATTAACTGATTGGGACAAACCTTTACACACTGACCACAACCCGTACAAAGTGCTTCATCCACAACCGCAATCCCGTCCTGACAGGATAATGCACCAAAGCTACAGGCAGAAACACAGGTTCCCAATCCCATACAACCTACTTTGCAAGCCTTTCCGCCGTTTTGCTGAACAGCTTTTGCCGCGATGCAATCTTTGGCTCCGAAATAAGTTCCTATCCGTTCTGCTTTTTCACAGTTCCCCTTACAGGCAACATAAGCTACTTTTCGTTCCGTCTTTTCTGTCTGCACACCGCAGAGAGCACCGATTTCCATCGTGTTGGTACACATAGGACAGGCATTCACAGGAGCATCCCCTGTTGCGATTGCCTCTGCCAGTGAATCACAGCCTGCATATCCGCATCCGCCACAGTTGTTTCCGGGTAACAATTCCCGAATCCGTTCCGCTTTTTCGTTGGGCTCCACATAAAATTTATCCCCTGCAAAATTCAAAATCAAAGCAATGGCAATTCCAATCACTCCAATCACCAGAGCTGATAATAAAATAATAGTCATGTTTCACACCTCCTACAGCATTCCGGCAAAACCGTAAAAAGCGATTGCCATAAGACCGGATGCCGCCAGTGTAATGGGAGTTCCTTGAAAGGACTCGGGAATATTGTTGTGGGTCATACCTTCCCGAATTCCTGCCAATATCACAATCGCCACTGTAAACCCAACCGAAACACCAAATCCGTTTACCACGCTTTCTACAAAACCATATCCGCTTTGCACATTGGTAAGAGCAACTCCAAGCACTGCGCAGTTGGTGGTAATCAAAGGAAGATAAACCCCTAAAGACCGATACAATGCAGGCATGGTCTTTTTTAATACCATTTCCACAAACTGCACCAAGGCTGCAATCACTAAAATAAACGCAATGGTTTGCAAATATTCCAGTCCGCCTTTTAATACAAACTGAAAAATCAAACTTGTACAAGCACTGGCAACGGTAATCACAAAGATAACCGCCGCCCCCATTCCTGCCGCAGTTTTCACCTGTTTGGAAACACCTAAGAAAGGACAAAGTCCTAAAAACTGGCTTAATACTACATTATTCACAAATGCAGATGCCACTAAAATCAATGCCAATGTTTTCATCCCTCGCATCCTCCCTTACAAGCACTGCAGTTACCGCAGCTTTTTTCTTTTTTCTTTCCGGATTTTTTGCGGATTTTGTTCTGCAGGGCGGTCAGCCAGCACAACACAAAGAAAGCACCCGGTGCTAAAATCATAATGGTAATTGGCTGAAAACTATCGGGAAGTACTGAAATTCCGAACACCTGCCCTGCTCCCAACAACTCACGAACTGTTCCGATACAGGTCAGTCCAACGGTAAATCCAAGCCCCATCCCGATTCCGTCAAACAAAGAAGGCAGCACGGGATATTTCGAGGCAAAGGATTCTGCACGGCCTAAAATAATACAGTTTACCACAATCAGGGGAATATAAATCCCCAAAGATTTATAAAGAGAAGGAACAAATCCCTCTAAAATCAACTGTACCATAGTTACCAAAGAAGCCACAATGACAATATAGGCAGGAATCCGCACCCGATCTGGAATCACCTTCCGAAGAAGGGAAATGACCGTATTGGACAGCATCAATACCGCCGTTGTAGTCAGCCCCATACCAAGCCCGTTCATAGCAGAGGTGGTGACCGCCAGCGTAGGACACATTCCAAGCATTTGCACAAAGGTTGGATTTTCTTTTATCAATCCGTTAAAAAGTGCGTTTTTACATTTCATTTTGTCCCACCTCCTACAAGCTTGAGTGCAGCATTTACCGCTTCCGTTACTGCCTTACTGGTTACTGTTGCACCGGAGATTGCACTGATTTCATTCTCAGCGGTTGCCTCTCCTTTGACAACTGTAAAGGCATCTGTTTTCTTATTGCTAAATTGAGATTTGAATTCATCCTTTTCTGCATTCATGCCAAGTCCTGCTGTTTCGTTCAGAGAAAGAAAGGAAATCCCTGTGGTTTCCCCGTTTTCTGTAATACCTACAACCAAACTGATGTCCCCGCCGTAGCCTTCATGAGATGTCACACAGACCACTGTTCCCAAAACAGTTTCTCCCTTCATTGCCATCAGCATTTTCTCAAGAAAATAAGTATCCGTTTCCTCTCCTTCAAAAGAAAGCTCTTCAAAAGAATCAGCCTCAGGGAACACCGTTTTATATGCCTCCTGTGCCTGTTTTTCCTCCTGCAGGGCAATGGGTTCCTTGGTCAATTCATAAAAATATCCTAATATCAGACCGGATAACAGGGTAATACAGGTGAGCACTGCAACAACTTTCACATTCGCTTTTTTGTCTCCCTTATGAGGTGCAGATGCAACCTTTTCCTGTACTTCTTTTTGTTTTTCCTTCTTCTGTTTTACTACCCCAAAGGCTCTGGGAACTGTCACCTTTTCAATCAACGGCGTTACCATATTTCCAATGATAATCGCAAAGGAAACCCCCTCAGGGTTGGCACCGAAAATACGGAATAGTGCAGTGAGAAAGCCAAGCAGTACACCGTAAATCAGCTTACCCTTTCCGGTAATGGGACTGGTCACATAATCGGTTGCCATGAAAAAGGCACCAAGCAACAATCCCCCGGATAACACCTGAGAAAGAAGCCACATCCCGTCCCAGCTTCCCATAACCCCTGAAAACAGAACAAATGATGCAATGTAAGAAACCGGAATCTTCCAGGAAATAATTCCTTTTAACAGCAGATACAGTCCACCAAGCAAAATCGCCAATGCAGATACTTCTCCAATGACCCCTGCAGTAGTTCCAAAAAACAAATCGGACAGTAAAACCTTGCTTCCTTCCCGCATTTGTGCCAAAGGAGTCGCACTGCTCACTCCGTCAAGAGAAAAGCTGTTCATTTGCGCTGCAAAGGAAATCAAAAGAAAGCAACGGGCACCCAGTGCTGGATTCATAAAATTTTGCCCTAAGCCTCCAAACAGCTGTTTTACCATTAAAATTGCAAATATGCATCCCAAAAGAGGAATCCAAAGGGGAATCTGAGGGGGCATATTCAAAGCAATCAAAAGTCCGGTTAAAGCGGCAGAACCGTCTTTCACCGTAATTTCCTGTTTCATTCCCTTCTGATAGGCCCATTCACAAACAACCGAACAAACCATACAGGAAATCATCAAACAAAGTGCATACCACCCAAACTGATAAACTCCCCAAAGGCAGGCAGGAATTAAGGCAATTAAAACATCCGTCATAACAGAACGGGTGGTCTGTTTGCTTCTGATATGAGGGGATGCCGAAATATGATAACTCATCACTTTTTACCTCCTTGCCGTTTTTTCTGTAAACAGGTCATTCTTCCTGCTGTAATCAACTGAGTCAAGGGCCGCTTTGCAGGGCAGCTGTAGCTGCAGCATCCGCAGGAAAAACATTCCAACCCGTAAAACCGTTCAAAGCTTTCATAATCACGGTGCAATGAAAATTCTGCTAATTTTTGAGGTAACAACCCTTCAGGACAATGCTCCACGCATTGCCCGCACCGAATACAGGGAGATTCCTTCACTGCCCCTTCGTCCTTTTCCATTGCAACCAATGCGGTTGCATTTTTGGTCACAGGAACAGACAAATCGGAAAGAGCGGTTCCCATCATAGGACCTCCGGAAATCAGCTTTTCTGCCGGTTTTTTAAGACCGCCTGCAGCCTCTAATACACGGTTTAAATTCGTACCAAGACGCACCTCAAAATTACCGGGATTGACAACTGCATCCCCCGTTACTGTCACAATTCTTCGCATCAAAGGCGTAGATTCCGCCACCGCTTCATAAATGGCTACCACCGTATCAATGTTATGTACAATACATCCGGCATCAATGGGCAGCATAGCGGAGTTTAGTTTCCGTCCCGTGGCAGTATAAATCAGCATTCTTTCTGCACCCTGAGGATACTTTGTTTTAGTCACAAGCAAATTGACCGACCCATCTTTCGGCAAATGCTGTTTCAATGTCTTTATAGCTTCGGGTTTATTATCCTCTACACAGATAATCCCTTTGGCACTAGGAAACATCTTTAATAAAAGCAGTAGCCCTTCCATTATTTTTTTCGGAGTTTCTAACATAATCCGATAATCTGACGTCAGATAAGGTTCGCACTCTGACCCGTTTACCAAAATATAGTCCACTTTTTCAGGCTCCTTGACAGAAAGCTTTACATGGGTGGGAAAACAGGCACCCCCCATTCCTACAATACCTGCCTCCTGAATCAGATGCAGAATCTCCTCTCTTGATAATGCACTTACATTTCTTTTTTCGCCAAGATGGTCAACAGGCGTATCCAATCCGTCATTTTCAATAATAACCGACATACATTTGGCTCCGTTGACCAAAGTTCTGGGTTCAATCCCCTTTACCTGACCGGAAACAGAGCTGATAATATTGGCAGACACAAAGCCGTTTGCCTTGCAAAGCACCTGCCCCATTTTCACCTGTTCCCCTTTTTCTATCATAATTTCAGCCGGTGCACCAATGTGCTGACTGACAGGAAACACCATTTCCTCTCCCGGTTCTACTTTTGTAATCGGTTTTTCTTTGGCAAAATGCTTCCCGTCAAAGGGATGAATTCCGCCACGAAACAGTTTCATACCAAGTCCTCGTATAATATAATTATCATCAAAACTAAAGATAATTGTATTATACTTTTCCTTTCTTAAAATTTTAATATTTAACAACTGCAATTATCGGTTTTATTGATA
>JAZURC010000125.1:0-12445 GCA_045606005.1 Clostridia bacterium | reverse complement strand
TGTGGTATAATAAGAAAAAATGAGAAAAATGGTAATATGAAAATTATTTGGTTATTTTGTCTATGAATTTAAAAAAATAAGTGATTTTTCAGTCAAATGTAATAAGAATTAAAAAAATAGAAAAAAATTCAAAAAAAAGCTTGACATTATCGCGGTTTTAAGGTAAAATAATTAGGTGTGTGACGTATGGCATACGATGAAACGGGAGGTTGCTACATAGAATATGTAGGTTTTTCCGTGGAGATTGTCCGATTTTAAAAACCGGGCGCAAGTCACTGTACACAGGTTTTAATAACCTATGGACGTAACACAGCAGCAAGTTTTTCTTGCGGGTTTGTCAGTTTCGGGGATACTGAATATGATTTTTCGTATTCAAGTCCACACGGTAAGACGGATCATTGGTGTTTGCGTAAAAAGTTGCCCACATGATGTGGGTTTTATGATAGGGTGTCGGGATACACCCGGCACAGTGTACAGATGTTCGGCTGTTATGCGTAACCAAACATTATGAATAGGAGGCGAAACAGATGGCAGCAGTAAAGGACAAAATCAGAATCAGAATCAAGGCTTATGACCATGCTCTGTTGGATCAGACCGCAGAACGCATTGTGGAAACAGCGGAGAGAACCGGTGCAAAGGTTTCCGGACCCATCCCCCTGCCCACTCGTAAAGAGGTTGTTACCATTTTGAGAGCAGTTCATAAGTATAAAGATTCCCGTGAGCAGTTTGAATTGAGAACTCATAAACGTTTAATCGACATTCTGCTCCCTACTGCAAAAACAGTAGATGCATTAACCAAGTTTGATCTGCCTGCAGGCGTTGATATCGAAATCAAGCTGTAAGGCACTTAGGTCGTCGGAAGGACGGCAGGTCATGTTGGCCAACTCGGTCAACCAATAACCATTAGGAGGTAAGAAAGGATGCAAAAAGCAATCATCGGTAAGAAAATTGGGATGACGCAGCTTTTTCTGGAAGACGGAAGATTGATTCCGGTTACAGTAATTGAGGCAGGTCCCTGCACAGTAGTGCAAAAGAAGGAAGTAGAAAAAGATGGCTATAGCGCAGTTCAGATTGGCTTCTGCGATGTTGATGCAAAGAAGCTGAACAAGCCCATGAAGGGTCACTTTGATAAGAACGGCATAGCTTACAAAAAGGTTTTGAAGGAATTCAAACTGGACAACGCAGCAGAAATGAATGTTGGTGACGAACTGAAGGCAGATGTTTTTGCCCAAGGAGATCGTGTTGATGTTACCGGTATTTCTAAGGGTCACGGTTTTTCCGGCACCATTAAGCGTTGGGGAACTCACAGAGGTCCTATGTCTCACGGTTCCGGTTATCACAGAGGCGTTGGTTCCATGGGTGCCTGCTCCTACCCCGGAAGAGTTATGAAGGGTAAGAAACTGCCCGGACATTTCGGTGTAGAAAAGGTAACTGTTCAGAACCTGGATGTCGTAAAGGTCGATACAGACAAGAATCTGATTCTGGTCAAGGGAGCGGTTCCCGGTCCTAAGGGCGGAATTATCACGATAAAAAATACCGTGAAGAGCGGGAAATAAGCAGTTAGAAAGGAGGAAGTTCCATGCCTAAAGTGGCTTTATATAATGTAAGCGGTGCAACAGTAGGAGAAATCGAGCTGAATGATGCGATTTTCGGTCAGGAAGTAAACGGTTATGCTCTGCATGAAGTTGTGAAAAACTATCTGGCAAACCAGAGACAGGGTACCCAGAGCACCAAAACAAGAACAGAAGTAAGTGGCGGCGGCATTAAGCCTTGGAGACAAAAAGGTACAGGCCGTGCAAGACAGGGAAGTATTCGGGCTCCTCAATGGACAGGCGGCGGCGTTGCCCTCGGTCCCAAGCCCAGAAGCTACCGTTATGCTTTGAACAAAAAGCTGAAGAGAGCAGCTCTAAAATCTGCACTGAGTGCGAAGGTTGCAGATGAGAGCATGATTGTTGTAGATCAGTTCGGTTTTGATCAGATTAAAACCAAGCAGATTGTCAGCATGCTGGACGCATTGAAGGTGGAAGGAAAAGCACTGATTATCACCTGTGATAAGGATGATAACGTTGTACTGTCCGCCCGCAATATCCCCACTGCTGCAACCACCTTTGCAACTGCTCTGAACACCTATGATGTTCTCAACAGTGACAAGGTAATCGTATCCAAGGATGCTATTGCCAAGATTGAGGAGGTGTACGCATAATGAAAAGTGCATACGACGTAATCATCAGACCTATCGTGTCTGAAGCCAGCATGGAAAACATGCAGGACAGAAAATATACGTTCCAGGTTGCCAAAGGGGCAAACAAAATCGAAATCAAACAGGCTGTTGAACAACTGTTTAAAGTAGAAGTTGAGAACGTAACCACCATGAACGTTGTCGGTAAGTACAAGAGAATGGGCGTTCACGTTGGAAAAAGACCTGACTGGAAGAAAGCCATTGTAAAATTGACTGAAACCAGTAAAACCATTGAATTTTTTGAAGGGATGGCTTAAGTCCCCAAACAGATACGGAAAGTGAGGAGAATTCAGGATGGCATTAAAGAAATTTAATCCTACCTCCCCGGCAAGAAGATTTATGACCGTTTCTTCCTTTGAAGAGATTACAGCTTCAAAGCCTGAAAAGTCTTTGGTTAAATCTTTGAAAAAGCATGCCGGACGGAACTCTTATGGTAGAATTACCGTTCGTCACAGAGGCGGCGGTGCCAAGAAAAAATATAGAATCATTGATTTTAAAAGAAACAAGGATGGGATCCCTGCAGTGGTACAAACCATTGAATACGATCCTAACAGAAGCGCAAACATTGCTCTGATTCAGTATGAAGACGGAGTAAAGGCTTACATTCTGGCTCCCAACGGTCTGACCGTAGGAACCACACTGTTAAGCGGTGAAGGCGCTGACATTAAGCCCGGTAACGCAATGGAAATCGCTCAGATTCCTGTTGGTACCATGATTCACAACATCGAGCTGGCTCCCGGCAAAGGCGGACAGTTGGTCCGTGCAGCAGGCAACGCAGCTCAGCTGATGGCGAAGGAAGGTGAGTATGCTCAGGTAAGACTGCCCTCCGGTGAAGTAAGAAAAATCAGAATGAACTGCCGTGCTACAATCGGACAGGTAGGAAATCTGGAACATGAAAACATTTCTATCGGTAAAGCCGGAAGAAAGCGTCATATGGGTTGGAGACCCACCGTCCGCGGTGTTGTTATGAACCCCAATGACCATCCCCACGGCGGTGGTGAAGGTAAGTCTCCTATCGGAAGACCCAGCCCTGTTACACCTTGGGGCAAACCTGCTCTGGGCTTGAAAACCAGAAAGAAAAAGAACAAGAGCGATAAGTTTATTGTCAAGAGAAGAAACGCAAAATAATCGGTTACGATGTGCGTGATTCCACTTGGAAGGAGGCAATGTAATGAGCAGATCCGTAAAAAAAGGACCTTTTGTAGACGAACGTTTACTCAAGAGAATTATAGAAATGAATGAAGCCGGCGAAAAGAGAGTGCTGAAATCCTGGTCCAGAGCGTCCACGATTTTCCCTGATATGGTAGGGCACACCATCGCACTTCATGACGGAAGAAAACACGTTCCCGTATATCTGACTGAAGATATGGTTGGACACAAGCTGGGCGAATTTGTTCCCACAAGAACATATCGCGGTCATGCAGGTTCCAAATCAAGCGGGAAATAAGCAACCAAACTGAGTTTTGGTGAAAGGAGGCAGTTTTAACATGGAAGCTAAAGCAAAATTAAGTTATGCTCGTATTTCTTCAAGAAAAGTGAAGATTGTACTGGACATGATCAGAAACAAGGACGTTGCAACCGCCCTTGGTATCTTAAAGAATACACCTAAGGCTGCAAGCGAAATACTGGAAAAGCTGTTGAATTCTGCGATTGCAAATGCAGTAACCAACCATGAAATGGATATTGAAAAACTGTATGTTGCAGAATGTTATGCCAACCAGGGCCCTACGCTCAAGAGAATCAGACCCAGAGCACAGGGACGGGCATTCAGAATCAGAAAAAGAACCAGCCACATTACCTTGGTGTTAAAGGAAAAAGAATAATAAGGAAAGGGAGGCTAAGTTATGGGCCAGAAAGTTAACCCTCATGGTCTGAGAGTCGGTGTTATCAAAGACTGGGATTCTAAATGGTACGCTGACAAGACCAGTTATGGTGATAATCTTGTAGAAGATTATAAAATCAGAAAATTACTCAAGAAAATGCTGTATCAGGCCGGTATTGCTCGTTTGGAAATCGAAAGAGCATCCGCAAAGATCAGAATCAATATCCATGCCGCAAAGCCCGGTCTTATCATCGGTCGTCAGGGATCTGAAATCGAAAAGATTAAGGCTGCTGTAGAAAAGGCAATTGGCAAAGAAGTTTCTCTGAACATTGTTGAAGTGAAGCAGCCGGATATGAATGCTCAGTTGGTTGCAGAAAATATTGCATTACAGCTGGAAAAGAGAACTTCCTTCAGACGTGCTATGAAACAGGCAATGCAGCGTACAATGAAGCTGAATGCCAAGGGTATTAAAACCCTGTGTTCCGGTCGTCTGGGCGGAGCTGAAATTGCTCGTAGCGAGCATTATCATGAAGGTACAATTCCTCTGCAGACTCTTCGTGCAGACATCGATTACGGTTTTGCAGAAGCGAATACCACTTACGGTAAAATCGGCGTAAAGGTATGGATTTACAAAGGGGAGGTCCTTCCAGAAAATAAAAAGGCAGTTAAGGCGGAAGGAGGAAAATAAATGTTATTACCTAAGAGAGTAAAATACCGCAGAGTGATGCGCGGTCGCATGAAGGGTAAAGCATCCCGCGGAAACTTTGTTTCCAACGGTGATTTCGGTCTGCAGGCTTTAGAGCCCGCTTGGATTACCAGTAATCAGATTGAAGCAGCCAGAATTGCAATGACCCGTTATACTAAGAGAGGCGGTCAGGTTTGGATCAAAATTTTCCCGGATAAGCCTGTTACTGAGAAACCTGCTGAAACCCGTATGGGTAGCGGTAAAGGTTCTCCTGAGTACTGGGTAGCAGTTGTTAAACCCGGTCGTGTAATGTTTGAAGTAGGCGGCGTTTCCGAGGAAGTTGCCCGGGAAGCATTGCGTCTTGCTATGCATAAGCTTCCTGTAAAGTGTAAGATTGTTACACGCGAAAAAGAAGTAGGTGGTGATAGTGATGAAAGCTAATGAATTAAGAGATTTGACCGTAGAGGAATTGGAAGTAAAACAAACCGAATTAAAGGCCGAGCTGTTTAATCTTAGATTTCAGCATGCCACCAACCAGTTGGATAATCCCATGAGAATTGTTGATGTAAAGCGTGATATCGCTCGCGTCAAGACCATTCTCAGAGAGCGTCAATAGGTGAAAGGAGGCTATTTCCATGGAAAGAGCAGAAAGAAAGGTTAGAATCGGCGAAGTGGTAAGTGACAAAATGGATAAGACCATTGTCGTTGCCATTGCAGATAGAGTAAAGCATCCTTTATATAATAAGGTTGTAAAGCGCACCATTAAGTTTAAGGCGCATGATGAAAACAATGAATGCGGCATCGGTGATAAGGTGAAAATCATGGAAACCAGACCCCTGTCCAAGGACAAGAGATGGAGACTGGTTGAAATTGTTGAAAAAGCTCGCTAAATCACAGCTCGCATTTGGAAGGAGGATAAAGAATGGTACAACAGCAAACATTACTCCGTGTCGCTGACAATACCGGCGCCAAGGAGCTTATGTGTATCAGAGTTTTGGGCGGCTCCAAAAGAAGATACGGGAATGTAGGCGATGTTATTGTTGCCAGCGTTAAGAAAGCAATCCCGGGCGGAGTTGTAAAAAAAGGTGATGTTGTAAAGGCTGTTATCGTCAGAACCCGTAAAGGCGTTCACCGTAAAGACGGATCTTATATCCGCTTTGATGAAAATGCAGCCGTTGTAATCAGAGATGATAAAAACCCCAGAGGAACCCGTATTTTCGGGCCGGTGGCAAGAGAGTTGAGAGACAAGGAATACATGAAGATTCTGTCTTTGGCACCGGAGGTACTTTAATCGTAGGAGGTGTAACGAGTGATTAAAAAGGTACACGTTAAAAAAGGTGATAGCGTAACCGTTCTGTCCGGTAAAGATAAGGGCAAGAAGGGTAAGGTGCTGACCGTGTTCCCCTCCGAAGGTAAGGTTATCGTTGAAGGGGTCAACATGGCAACCAAGCATAAGAAAGCCAGAAAGGCCGGAGATGCCAGCGGCATTATCCATCAGGAGGCTGCCATTTATGCTGATAAAGTAATGGTAAACTGCAACAAATGCGGTAGAGCATCCAGAACCGGTATTAAAATGCTGGCTGATGGTCAGAAGGCTCGCTACTGCAAAAAATGCGGCGAAATCATTGAGTAAGCGAAAGGAGGTTGAAGCATGTCAAGAATTAGCGAAAAGTATAAGAGTGAAATTGCGCCTGCTCTGATGCAGAAGTTCGGCTACAAAAGCCCGATGCAGATCCCTAAGCTGGATAAAATCGTTGTGAACATCGGCGTTGGAGAAGCGAAGGAAAATTCCAAGGCTCTGGACGCTGCCATGAGCGATCTTGCTCAGATTACAGGGCAGAAACCCACAGTCACCAAAGCTAAGAAGTCTGTTGCTGCTTTTAAATTGAGAGCAGGAATGAACATCGGCTGTAAGGTAACCCTTCGCGGCGAAAAAATGTATGAATTTGTGGATAGATTGTTTAACGTGGCTTTGCCCCGTGTTCGTGACTTCAGAGGAATCAATCCTAATTCCTTTGACGGACGCGGCAATTATTCCTTAGGCTTGAAGGAACAATTAATTTTCCCTGAAATTGACTATGATAAAGTGGATAAAGTGCGTGGTATGGATATTATCTTTGTAACAACTGCTCAAACCGATGAAGAAGGTAGAGAGTTGTTAAAGCAAATGGGCGCACCGTTCCAGCAGAACTGAGAGGAGGGGAAACATTATGGCAAAAAAGGCTATGATTTTAAAGCAACAGAAGGCTCCCAAGTATCAGACAAGAGCTTATAACAGATGCAAAATTTGTGGTCGTCCGCACGGCTATTTGAGAAAGTTCGGCGTGTGCCGTATCTGTTTCAGAGAATTGGCATACAAGGGTCAGATTCCCGGAGTAAGAAAAGCCAGCTGGTAAAATAGAGTAGACGATTGGAAGGAGGAAAGACTCATGCAAATTACCGATCCTATTGCTGATATGCTGACTCGTATCAGAAACGCAAATTCAGCAAAGCATGAAAGTGTTGATGTTCCTGCTTCTAATATGAAAAAAGCCATTGCGCAGATTCTGTTAGAAGAAGGATATATTAAGAACTATCAGGTAATCGAGGACGATAAGCAAGGCGTTATCAAGGTTACCTTGAAGTATGGTGAAAACAAAGCAAAAGTAATCTCTGGCCTGAAGAGAATTTCTAAGCCGGGTCTGAGAGTATATGCAAGCTGTGAAAAGCTGCCCCGTGTGTTGAATGGTCTGGGTATCGCAATCATTTCTACCTCTAAGGGTATTATGACCGATAAGCAGGCAAGAGCACAGAAAATCGGCGGCGAAGTACTGGCATTTATTTGGTAAAGACTATTTTTAGGTTGATTTAGGAGGTGTAACGAATGTCACGTATTGGTAGAATGCCAATCGACGTACCTGCCGGAGTTGATGTAAAAGTAGCTGAATCCAACTTTGTGACCGTAAAAGGTCCTAAAGGTACGTTAGAAAAGGCACTGCATAAGGATATGCTGATTAAACAGGAGGGTAACGTAATCGTTATCGAACGTCCCTCTGAAAACAAGATCCATAGAGCGATGCACGGTTTGACAAGAACCCTGCTGAACAATATGATCGTAGGTGTGACCGAAGGATATTCCAAGGAATTGGAAGTCAACGGCGTTGGTTACAGAGCACAAAAGCAAGGCAAAAAGCTGGTGTTGAATCTGGGTTATTCTCATCCTGTAGAAATGGAAGAACCCCCGATGATCACTTTTGAAGTGCCCGGACCCAACCAAATTATCGTTCGCGGTATTGATAAACAAGCAGTTGGACAGATTGCGGCTGAAATCAGAGAAAAGAGACCTCCGGAACCCTATAAGGGCAAGGGTATCAAGTATGCTGATGAACATATCAGACGCAAAGAAGGTAAAACTGGCGGTAAGAAATAAGGGAAAGGAGTGATTCAGAGTGGTAAATAAACCGGCATCTAATAAAAACAGATTGAAACGGCATGAAAGAGTTCGTAAGAACATTTCCGGTACTCCTGAACGTCCTCGTTTGAATGTATTCAGAAGTTTGAAGCACATGTATGCGCAGGTGATTGATGATGTGAATGGCGTAACATTAGCAAGCGCTTCCACATTGGATAAAGAACTTGCGGATAACTACGGCGGCAACAAATCTGCTGCCCGTGAGCTTGGTAAGCTGATTGCAGAGCGCGCTAAAGCTAAGGGGATTGAAGAGGTTGTATTTGACCGCGGCGGCTACCTGTATCACGGCAGAGTTATGGAACTTGCCGAGGGTGCTCGTGAGGGCGGATTAAAGTTTTAGTAAAGGAGGAACATCATGACGGAACGAATTGATGCAAGCACATTGGATATCAAAGAAAAAGTTGTTGCAATAAATCGTGTCGCCAAGGTTGTAAAGGGCGGACGTACTTTCCGTTTTTCCGCTTTGGTGGTTGTTGGTGATGAAAACGGCCACGTAGGTTGCGGAATGGGTAAAGCTGCTGAAATTCCTGAAGCAATCCGCAAGGGAATTGAAGATGCTAAGAAAAATATGATTACAGTAAATCTGCTGGGAACTACGGTTCCTCACGATGTCATCGGCGAATACGGCGCAGGTCGTGTACTCATCAAACCCGCCGGTGAAGGTACCGGGGTTATCGCAGGCGGTGCAGCCCGTGCGGTAATGGAACTGGCAGGTATTAAAGACATCAGAGCCAAGTCTCTGCGTTCTAACAATCCGAAAAATGTTGTGTGTGCTACCATTGCTGCACTGGCGGATCTGAAGAGTGCAGAAGAGGTAGCTAAGCTGAGAGGCAAAACTACCGAAGAAATTTTAGGTTAAGGAGGTTGCGACATGGCTAAGATCAGTGTTACTTTAATAAAAAGCACCATTGGCAGAAAAGATGACCAGATTGCGACCGTAGCAGCCCTCGGTTTGAAGAAAATCAGAGATACCAAGGTATTCGAGGATGGTCCTGCGATCCGTGGTATGGTGAATAAAGTGTCACATTTGGTAGAAGTGAAAGAGGTAAAATAACGAAGGAGGTGTGTGCAAATGAAACTTTGTGAATTGTCTCCGGCTCCTGGTTCTGTAAAGGATCCGAAAAGAAAAGGCCGTGGTCATGCAACCGGTAACGGTAAAACCGCAGGCCGTGGTCACAAGGGACAAAAGGCTCGTTCCGGCGGCGGTGTGAGACCTGGTTTTGAAGGTGGACAGATGCCTTTGTACCGCAGATTGCCGAAACGTGGTTTTGTCAATATCTTTGCAAAAAAATATGTATCAATAAATGTTGCTCAATTGGAAAAATTTGAAAACGGAACAGAAGTAACACCCCAATTGCTGAAAGAAACCGGGGTTGTTTCAAAAATTTGCGACGGTATCGTTGTATTGGGCAGAGGTGAATTAACCAAGAACCTTACCGTAAAGGCTGCAAGATTTTCCGAATCTGCGAAAAAGAAAATTACTGCAGTTGGCGGAAAGTTCGAGGTGATTTAAATTGTTTAAAACAATTGTAAATGCTTTTAAGATTCCGGATCTCAGAAAAAAGATTTTCTATACCATTTTGTTGATGGTAATTTTCCGTTTGGGTTCTCACGTTCCCGTACCCGGTCTGGATGCCGGAGCGTTGAGTAGTACTGTAAGTCAATTGGATATGCTTGGTTTGATGGATATGATTTCCGGTGGAGCATTGTCTCAGGCAACTATTTTTGCGATGAGCATTACCCCCTATATCAACTCCTCCATCATCATGCAGCTGTTAACCGTAGCAGTACCTGCTTTAGAAAGACTATCCCGTCAGGGAGAAGAAGGAAGAAAAAAGATTGGTCAGTACACAAGAGCATTGACCATTCTGCTTGCTTTCATTCAGTCTACCGGTATGTATTTCGGTTTACAGAGTGCAGTGAAGAACCCCGGTTTGTTGACTTACTTTACAGTTATTCTTTCTTTGACTGCCGGTACTGCATTTTTGATGTGGTTGGGTGAAAAGATTACCGATAAGGGTATCGGAAATGGTATTTCCCTGATTATCTTTGCCGGTATCGTTTGCCGTTTCCCCCAAATGATTATGCAGATGGTTGGAAACTTACAGGGCGGTGGTCTGAGCTGGATTGCGCTCATCATCATTTTGGTTGCTTGTATCGTTTTGATTGGTGCAATCGTTTGGATGAATGAAGCAGAACGCAGAATTCCTGTTCAGTATGCAAAGAGAGTTGTTGGCAGAAACATGTATGGCGGTCAGAGCACTCATATTCCGATTAAAGTGAGTATGGCAGCTGTTATGCCTATCATCTTTGCAATGTCCATCATGTCCTTTCCTGCAACCATTATGCAGTTGTTCGGAAAGAATTCAACCGGTTGGATTATGACCAATATTTTTGGTTACGGTTCAGTGGGTTATATGATTTTATACTTCCTGTTGATTCTGTTCTTTACGTTCTTCTACACAAAGATTCAGTTCAATACTGTAGAAATCGCAAACAACATGAAGAACAACGGAGGTTTTATTCCTGGGATTCGCCCCGGAAGATCGACTTCCGAGTTTGTTGAAAAGTCCCTGAACAAAATTACCATGGCAGGTGCATTATTCATCGCTATCGTTGCATTGTTCCCCATGGTTGTAGCAGCAATTTTCGGTTTGAGCTCCTTCGGTATCGGCGGAACCTCTATCCTGATTGTTGTTGGCGTTGTTCTGGAAACAAGAAAGCAGATTGAGTCTCAGATGATGATTCGCCACTACAAAGGATTTTTGGAATAAAGCATGATAGGCTTTAAGCCGGACTTTAAAGAAGGTGAATGATGTGAATATGATTCTGTTAGGTGCCCCTGGTGCCGGGAAAGGGACTCAGGCGGAGCTACTTGCAGAAAAACTGGCAATTCCCACCATTTCCACCGGAGCAATGCTGCGTGCAGCGATCCGAAAGGGAACGGAGCTTGGGAAAAAAGCAAAAGAGCTGATTGATCACGGACAGCTGGTAAGCGACGACGTGATGATTGGTATGATATCGGAGCGTTTAAAGGAAGAGGATTGCCAACGGGGATTTATTCTGGATGGCTTTCCTCGCACCATCGCCCAGGCGGAAGCTTTGGACGGTTTGAAAATCAAAATTGATTTGGCGCTTTCCTTTGATGCACCGGATGAAGTTATTATCAAGCGGCTGAGTGGCAGAAGAGAGTGTCCCAAATGCGGAGCTACCTTCCATGTGGACAATAAGCCTTCTGCAAAAGGAACTTTGTGTGACAAATGTGATGCAGAGCTGAAAACGCGGGATGATGACAAGGAAGAGACAATCAAGAAAAGATTGCAAGTCTACTATGCCCAGAGTGCACCGTTGAAAGATTATTACGGTAAAAAAGGCATTTTAAAGGAAATCTGTGCTGATCAGCCGTTAGATATGATTACAGCACAAGCCTTTGCGGCTGTGGAGGCAAATTAGTATGATTTCAATTAAATCAAAAAAAGAAATTTCCCTAATGAGAGAAGCCGGTCTTGTGGCAGTAGAGGTTCTGGAAAAAATTCAGAATTTGTTACGAGACGGTATTACAACGGGGGAAATCGACCAAATTGCTTATGACTGTATTACAGGGCATAACATGAAACCTTCCTTTTTGAATTATCGGGGCTTTCCCGGTTCGGTCTGTGCTTCTGTGAATGAAGTGGTGATTCACGGCATTCCGGGAGAACGCAGGTTGCAGGAAGGAGATATTATCAGTATTGATATTGGTGTTTGTCATAACGGTTACCACGCTGACTGTGCAAGAACCTTTGGCGTAGGGAAAATCAGCAGTGAGGCTGCTCGTCTGATTCAGGTAACGGAGCAAAGCTTTTACGAAGGCATTGCTCATGCGAAAGCAGGGGAACGGCTCAGCAACATTTCTCACGCAGTTCAGACCTGTGCAGAAAAAGCAGGATATGGCGTTGTTCGGGATTTTGTAGGACACGGCATTGGAAGTCAGCTTCATGAAGAACCCAGCATACCGAATTACGGTGCTGCCGGAAGAGGCGTAAGGCTTTATCCCGGTATGACCTTAGCGGTAGAGCCAATGATCAATCAAGGGACCTATCAGGTTAAGGTATTGGAGGATGGCTGGACTACGGTAACAGCGGACGGCAAGCTGGCTGCCCATTATGAAAATACGATTTTGGTTACTGAGAATGAGCCTGTGATACTCACAAAGTAAACCATTTTTGAGGTGAAGAAATCGGTGGATGATATTTATCCGTCCGCATT
>JAZURC010000124.1:0-2330 GCA_045606005.1 Clostridia bacterium | reverse complement strand
GGTTGCAGTAGAACGGTTTGTGAATCGGATGAATCACCGCTACGTGGAAGCGGAAGGAGAAACGGAGCTTCGGGGCGCTCTCTTTAACGTTGACCCCGCTACGGGAAAAACAACGGCGGTAGAACGGATTGTCCGTAAATAAATAGTAAAGGGTGATTTACTATGCGTGATACAGAGAAAAAGGCGGCTGCAAAAGCATTTTGTGAATATTGGAAGGATAAAGGATATGAAAAAGGAGAAAGCCAGCCCTTTTGGTTGTCCTTGCTTCAGGATGTTCTGGGAGTGAGTCATCCCGAACAATATATTACTTTTGAAGAACAGGTAAAGCTTGATCACACCAATTTTATTGATGGGTTTATTTCTGATACCCATGTTTTAATTGAGCAAAAGGGACGGGGAAAAGATTTACGAAGACCCATTAAGCAGTCTGACGGAAGTTTGCTTACCCCCTTTCAGCAGGCACAGCGGTATTCCGCCATGTTGCCTTATTCTCAAAGACCCCGTTGGATTGTGACTTGTAATTTTGAAGAGTTTTTGATTTATGATATGGAAAAGCCAAACGGCGAGCCTGAAAGCGTTTTGTTAAAGGATTTGCCAAAGGAATATTACCGTCTGCAGTTTTTGGTAGATTCCCGTGATGAAAACATTCAAAAAGAAATGGAAATCTCCATTAAAGCAGGAAATCTGGTAGGCGTCCTCTATGACGAAATCTTAAAGCAGTACATTAACCCCGAAAGGGAGGAAACTCTGAAAAGCCTGAATCAGCTTTGTGTACGATTGGTCTTTTGTTTGTATGCGGAGGATGCAGGAATTTTTGGTGGTCACAATAAATTTCACAATTATATTCAGGCTTACTCTGCAGAGGATATGCGGGAAGCTTTGATGAAGCTGTTTAAGGTGTTGGATACCAAGCCTGGAGACAGGGACCCGTATCTGAAGGGAATTTTGGCAGAATTTCCCTATGTGAACGGCGGATTGTTTGCGGATGAAGCCATAGAAATTCCCCAAATGAACGAAACCATTCGGGATTTACTGTTGAAAAAAGCCAGTGCGGATTTTGACTGGTCGGATATTTCTCCCACCATTTTCGGTGCGGTGTTTGAAAGCACGCTGAATCCCGAAACCAGACGGTCGGGAGGAATGCACTATACCTCCATTGAGAACATTCATAAAGTAATTGATCCCCTCTTTTTGGATGAATTGAAAGAGGAATTGGAACAAATTAAGGACATTAAGGTGCAGAAAACAAGGGAAAATCGCCTGCACGAGTACCAGAAAAAATTGGCTTCCCTGACCTTTTTGGACCCTGCCTGCGGTTCGGGAAACTTTTTGACCGAAACCTATATGTCTCTTCGTAAATTGGAAAATGAGGTCATTTCTATCATTGCGGAGAATCAGATTCAGTTTGGTGACGTAATCCAAGTGTCAATCGGGCAGTTTTACGGGATTGAGATTAACGATTTTGCCGTGACGGTAGCCAAAACCGCCCTTTGGATTGCGGAAAGCCAGATGATGAAGCAAACGGAAGAAATTGTCCATTCCAATTTAGAGTTTCTTCCCTTAAAATCCTATGCCAACATTGTAGAAGGCAACGCCCTGCGGATAGACTGGAATGATGTCGTTTCCAAAGAAACGCTTAACTACATCATGGGAAATCCGCCGTTTGTGGGGGCGAGGCTTATGGATCAAGGGAGCATTCAGAAGATAGAAGTTCAAGATATTTTTGGTAGCATTAAAGATGTGCAAGATTTAGATTATGTAACATGTTGGTATAAATTAGCTGCACAATATATTCAGGATACAAAGATACAGGCTTGTTTTGTTTCAACTAATTCCATATGTCAAGGATCGCAAGTGCCGATTCTTTGGAATGTACTGTTCAATGATTATCATGTTCATATCAATTTTGCCTATCAGACCTTTAAGTGGAACAGCGAGTCTTCAGCACAGGCGGCAGTCCATTGTATTATTGTAGGATTTTCCTGCTTTAACCGAAGAGAAAAAAGGCTTTTTGCAAATGGAGCGAATAAAATTGTTTCAAATATTAGTCCGTATTTAGTAGAAGGTGACGACATTTTTGTTGTTGCAGCAAAGGATTCTCTATGCGAAATGCCGAAAATGAACTTTGGAAATCAGCCTCGAGATGGTGGCTATTTTGTAATCAAAGAAGACGAATATCAGGAAATTATTGCAAAAGAACCGGGATTAACAAAATGGCTCTATCCCTACATTGGTGCAGATGAATTTATTAAAGGAAAAACACGCTGGTGCCTATGGTTGAAGTGTGCTTCACCAATGGATATTATACATAGTAAAATTCTCTCGGAAAA
>JAZURC010000123.1:0-5487 GCA_045606005.1 Clostridia bacterium | reverse complement strand
AGAAACCGTCTGATGGGTAACTCCTTGCTTGATATTATCGTATTCGGCAGAAATGCAGGTCAAAATGCAGCTGCAAAGGCAAAGAAGGTCACCATTGGAACCCTTTCATTGAGCCATGTTGACCGTTTTGAACAAGAAATCAAGGATGCGGGAATTGAAACAGATATTATTTCTCCCAAGCTCCTTCCCGATTACAGAAGAAAATAACAAATATTTGCAGAAAAGAGGTTATTATAAATGAATTTATTTGGCGGCATTATTCCCGTTACAGGAATCACCTTTTTGATGTTTTGTGTGTTTGCAATTACGGTGATTGGATATGCACTGGGTCGTATTACCGTCAAGGGTGTCTCCTTGGGAACAGCGGGTGTTTTCATCATTGCTTTGCTGTTTGGATGTCTGTTTTATCAGGATTTGGATGCACAGCTTTCCGGCTACACGAAAAACGCCTTAAAAATCATTGAAAATATGGGCTTGATTTTGTTTGTCACCTCTGTAGGCTTCATTGCAGGCCCTAAGTTTTTCAGTAACATGAAGCAAAATTTTAAATCTTATGTTTTGCTGGGCTTGATTATCATTATTGCAGGTGGAATTGCAGCAGCAGGTTGCATCTTCATCGGCAGAGCAATGGGAGAAGCAAACCCTGACAGACTGACCGCAATGGTAGTAGGACTCTTTTCCGGTGCCCTAACCTCAACCCCTGCATTTTCATCCGCCAAAGCAACTGTTGACGCAGCGTATGAAGACATTGTTTCTGTGGGATATGGAATTGCATATATTTTCGGTGTCATCGGGGTCGTTTTGTTTGTTCAGCTGGTTCCCAGACTAATGAAAGCAAACATGAAGGAAGAAAGAGAAAAGATGACCCAAGCATCCGGCGGTACTGCAAAGGAAAAGTACAACGGTAAATTGATTCAGCTGGATGATTTCGGCTTTGCTCCTTTTGCATTGGCAACCGTAATTGGAATTATCATTGGTATGGTAAAAATCCCTCTTTCCGCGAAGGGACTGGACGGAACCACCTTCTCTCTGACCACCACAGGCGGATGCTTACTTACCGCTTTGGTATTTGGGCATTTCGGGAGAATCGGTTCTGTTAACATGATGCCCTCTGACCGTGCATTAAAGGTGTTCAGAGAACTGGGATTGATGCTGTTCCTGATTGGTGCCGGTGTGTCAGGCGGTGCAAGCTTTGTTGAAAACTTCCACCTGATGTATTTTGTTTATGGTGTGATAATGACCACACTGCCTATGATTATCGGCTTCCTGTTTGCAAAATACGTGCTGAAACTGAGTCTGCTCAATAACCTTGGCTCTATTACAGGCGGTATGACAAGTACCCCTGCATTGGGAACATTGATTCATGTTGCAGGAACAGAGGACATTGCCGCAGCGTATGCTGCAACCTACCCTATCGCACTTATTGCGGTGGTTGTGGTTTCTCAGTTCTTGATTATTCTATTTTAAAACAGGAGCGGATTGATTTCCGCTGCTCAGCTTGATGACTTTGTCATCAAGCTGAGCAGACGCTGAAAAACGAAGTGTATATTTTGTCAAAACGAATCGCAGACAGTACGAGGGTACGGCAAGTGTTCGTTTTGACAAAAAACAAGCAAGCGTCAGGAAAATCAAATGTTTTCCTGACGGTTTTTTCTTGTCATTCACAAAATGTAAAATATAAAATGGATACTACTATCTTAAATCCGCTTGTGTTAGACCGAGTTTGTCAGCGGTCTGAGGAGCGGATTGACTTCCGCTCCTGTTTTTCACTCTATTCGATTTTTTCAAAATCTGCAGCACCGTGCTTGCAAAGAGGACAAATGAAATCTTCGGGCAATTCCTCGCCCTCGTACACATAACCGCAGATTTTACACCGCCAGCCCTTTGCCTTTTTGTCGGGCTTTGGTTTTACATGGCTGTGATAATAGGAGTAGGTCATAGACGGGGAATCGCCCAACACCTCCGCCTCGGTCACCTCTGCTAAAAAGAGGCTGTGAGTACCTGCATCAATAATCTCTTTGATACTGCATTCTAAGTAGGCATTGCAATTTTCTTTTATCACTGCCACACCGTTTTGTCCTCGTTCTATGGTTTGATTTTCAAACTTATTCACCGTTTTCCCCGACTGAAAACCGAAGTGTTGAAAAACAGAAAAAGGAGCAGATTCCGACAGAACAGACACATTAAACTTCCCTGTTTTCACCATCATGGCATGGGTATAATTGCTCTTATTGACCCCGATAATCACCTGTAAAGGTTTGTCCGTCACCTGCATGACGGTGTTGATAATACAACCGTTGTCTTTTTCTCCGTCCCTGGCGGTGAGGATATAAAGACCATAACCCAGACGAAACATTGCCGACTTATCCATTGATTCATCCTCCTTTATACTTTCATCATATCCGTTTTTATTAAAATTATACTATTTTGTTCCCGTAGAGCCAAAGCCTCCACTACCCCGTTTTGTATCGGAAAGCTCCTCTGCCACTTCAAATTCTGCCTTCAAAAAAGGTGCAATCACCAGTTGAGCAATCCGTTCTCCTGCCGAAACGGTTCTGCTTTCCTTAGAATGGTTATAAAGCGCCACCATAATCTCTCCACGATAGTCTGCATCGATCACGCCTACCTTATTGGCAGGGGCAAGCCCCTTTTTGCTTGCAAGACCGCTTCTGGCATAAATAAAACCGCCGTAACCTTCAGGGATTTCCATAGCAAGACCCGTGTGCACCAACACCGTTTCACCGGGTGCAATCACTGTATCCTCTATGGCATATAAATCCGCGCCGGCAGAAAACTCCGACCCATAAGTGGGCACCACCGCACGGTCATCCAGTTTTTGTATTGCTACTTTCATTTTGATTCCTCCTCTATGTTTGGATCGCTCCATAAGATTACGCGACCTTGTTTCACACTTTTTTGCACATCTATCAGCCGTTGGTTTCCCGACCCCCGAAACCGCAAATTCAAATCCTTTTCTGCCTCAATAAAGGGCCCGTCCACCAATACATCAATATAAGGAATCAGCAACATGTCAGGCAGTGTTTCCCAAGTATATCCGCTGTATGCCCATACCGTTTTTTGCGGAAAGGCATCTTTAATTTTTTTTAACAAAGGAAGCAACGCCTCCTGATGCTCCGACACAAAGGGTTCTCCTCCAAGCAGAGAAAATCCCTTGATATAGGTAGGGGCTAACGCAGATAAAATTTCTTCTTCTGTTTGGCTCGTATAGGGAGAACCGTACTCTTCATCCCAGGTTTCCTCATTAAAGCACCCCTGGCACCGATGAGGGCATCCGCTGACAAACAGAGATACCCGCACCCCGGGCCCGTTGGCAATATCATGAGATTTTATCACTGCATAATTCATATATTTTTTCCTTTCTCGTCCCAAAGCACCTTTAGGTATATCGTTTCGTTGTTGCGAAGTATAAGAGACAGACGGTTTAGATGCCGGTCATTTTCTGTTTATAAAAGCTCACAACACCCGCTATAATACATCCAACAGTGCAAGATATTATATATGATAAAGACATAACCGCTATCAATAATCCCTCGCCCAAGCCAAATTCCTCAAATCCAGTTAACCTTGTATATATCATCATATCAATTCGTAGAATATTCCATATAAATAATAAGCATATAGATGAAAGAAAACAAATACCCCAAGACTTGAAAAATTCTCTCATAGAATTCCGTATTAACAAAATAGCAAGAGCAACACCAGGTAATGCAGGCAAAACCCAAAGCATTGCATTTTGAATGATTGCATAGTTTTCGTTATATTCCCAAAGGAACATCAAATGTGATAGGAAATAATAAAACAATAGAGAAATAATTCCTATTAAAACCGCTTTTGTCTTTTTCATTCTCCTGCTCCTTTCGACATCTTTCAACAATATTTATATGCGGGACAGACGGTTTAGATGCAGACCTTTGCCGATATACAAACTTCGTTTGCTCGATATTTTTACTTCCGTAAAATCGATATGTTTTTCGTTTCACTCAAAACTCGATATGATATAAATCTCGTCGCGTTAGCGACATATCGAGTTGATTGCAACATATCGAGTCTGCAAGACATATCAAAAATCTCGCAAGAGATTTTATATCGCTTTTACAAATGTAATACCCTCGCCTTGATTTCCTTGGTTTTTCCTACATTCCAGAAGTTTTCACCAAGGTATCCGCAAGTCCGTCTGGTCACATTCATTTTTCTGTGATCCATATTATGACAAACAGGGCATTCCCATTCGTTGTCATCATTGATCATAATTTCTCCGTCATAACCGCATACATGGCAGTAATCGCTCTTGGTATTAAACTCCGCATACTGAATGTTATCGTAAATAAACCGTACCACATCCTCTAACGCTTCCAGATTGTTCCGCATATTGGGAATTTCCACATAGGAAATGGCTCCTCCTGAGGAAATGGTCTGGAACTGACTTTCAAAGGCAAATTTGGAGAAAGCATCTATCTCCTCTCTCACATCCACATGATAGGAATTGGTATAATAGCCTTTATCGGTCACATCCTTGATAGTGCCAAACCGCTGTTTGTCAATCCGTGCAAACCGATAACACAGAGATTCTGCAGGAGTACCGTACAGGGCAAAGCCAATACCTGTCTCCTTCTTCCAACGGTCGGTGGTATCTCTCAAATGCTGCATTACCTTCAGGGCAAAGTCCTTGCCCCCTTCCTGGGTATGGGAAACACCCTTCATGAGCTTCGTTACTTCATAAAGTCCGATATACCCCAAGGAAATACTGGAATAACCGCCGTACAGGAATTGGTCAATAGTTTCCCCTTTATCCAATCTTGCAATGGCACCATACTGCCAATGCACGGGGCTTACATCCGACTTAATTCCCTGTAACGCCCGATGACGGCACATGAGTGCTTCAAAACAAAGCTCCAGTCTGTCCTCCATCAGTTGCCAGCAGGTGTCCTCGTCCCCTATTGCCAAAAAACCAAGCTGTGGCAGATTGAGGCTCACCACTCCTTGGTTGAACCGTCCCTCAAATTTATAATTTCCTTCATCATCCTTCCATGGTGACAGAAAGCTTCTGCAACCCATGGGGCTGAATACATTATTTTCATAATGCTCCCGCATTTTCTTGGCGGAGATATAATCGGGATACAACCGCTTTGCAGAGCATTTGACCGCCAATTTGGTGATGTAATCATACTGACCACCCTTGAGGCAGTTATGCTCATCAAGGACATACACCAATTTCGGGAAAGCAGGAGTCACGTAAACCCCCTGTTCATTTTTAATGCCCTCTAACCGCTGGCGGAGGATTTCCTCAATAATCATGGCGTTTTCCTTCAGATATTCATCTTCGGGGTCCAGATGCAAAAACAAAGTAACAAAGGGAGATTGACCGTTGGTGGTCATCAGAGTATTGATCTGATACTGAATGGTCTGCACACCGGAACGAAGCTCGTCCTCCACTCTGACTTGTATCAGCTTTTCCAGAACTTCTTC